>JAVHYH010000013.1:2340-24023 GCA_031119155.1 Brevundimonas sp. | reverse complement strand
CGCATTCCCTCGGCCAACCTGACCCGCGCCACCGACGACGGCCCCAAGCCGGTCTCGACGGATGACATCTTCGCCGGCAAGACCGTGGCCCTGTTCGCCGTTCCGGGCGCCTTCACCCCGACCTGCTCGGCCCGCCACCTGCCGGGCTTCAAGGACAACCGTGAGGCCCTCGCCGGCAAGGGCGTGGACACCATCGCCTGTGTTTCGGTGAACGACGCCTTCGTCATGGGCGCCTGGGCTGACAGCCAGGGCATCGGCAAGGACGACATCCTGATGCTGGCCGACGGCAACGGCGACTTCACCCGCCAGATCGGCCTGTCGCTGGACGCCAAGGGCTTCGGCATGGGCGAGCGTTCGCAGCGCTATTCGATGCTGGTCAAGGACGGCGTCGTCGAGCTGCTGAACATCGAACAGGGCGGCGAGTTCAAGGTCTCCTCGGCCGAGCACCTGCTGGGCCAGCTCTGAACCCAATGATCCGCTCATCCCGGCGAAAGCCGGGACCCAGTGCTTTGGATGACGTCTGTTGAATGGCAGACTCACACGCCAATCCCTGCACGCCGGCGTCAGGCTGGACAGCACTGGGTTCCGGCTTTCGCCGGAATGAGCGGAGTTGATACGTGACCACCGACGTCTTCACCCCTGAAAAACGCAGCGCCGTCATGCGGCGCGTGAAGGGGAAGGACACCGGGCCTGAACTGGCCGTGCGCCGCATCCTGCGCACGGCCGGGATCGGCTATCGCCTCGGCGGCGCCGGACTGCCCGGAAAGCCGGATGTCGTGATGAAGGGGCGGCGCACGGTCATCTTCGTCCACGGCTGCTTCTGGCATGGCCACGCCTGCCCCCGCGGGGCGCGACAGCCCAAGGCCAACGCCGACTACTGGATCGCCAAGATCGACCGCAACCGCGCCCGGGACGCCGCCAACAGCGACGTTCTACTGCGATCAGGCTGGCGCGTGGTCACCGTCTGGGAATGCGCGATGAAGGCGCCTGACTTCGCCCACCGCCTTCTGGCGGCGGTGCAGGGTCAGGCGGCCGCCGTCTCGATATCGTCCGCGCCCTGATCCTGGGTCATGGTCATCACATGGGTGATGGCCCCCAGCAGCATCGGCGGCGTGATCGGCTTGGGCACGAAATAGGTCATGCCCGCGGCCGTGCAGGCGGCGATGTCTTCCGGCGCGGTGTCGGCGGTCACGGCGATGACCGGAACGTGGGCGTTCGGGCCATTGCCCGCCCGGATCCGGCGGGTCGTCTCGCGGCCGTCCAGTTCCGGCATCCGCACGTCCATGAAGATCAGGTCGAAGGCGGTCTGTTCGCAGATCTTCAGCGCCGCCATGCCGTCGGCGGCGGTGGCGATGTCACAGCCCAGCGGCTGCAGGATCAGCTGGATGGCGCGGCGGTTGATGTCGTGGTCATCGACGACCAGCACCCGCATCGGACGATCCTCGCCCTCATCCTCATGGGCGTCCTCCGCCACGACTTCCGGATTGGCCGGGATGACCGGCTCCGGAGCAGGGGCTGGCGCGGCGACAGGCGCAGCGGCCTGTGAAGCGAGGGGCGCAGGCGCGACCGGGCTCTGGTTCAGCATGCGCGGTGCCAGCGGAGCCACCGCCGACGGCGGCGCGCCCAGCACACGGGCGACGGCGTCGCGGGCCTCCTGATCCAGACCGGGGGTGACGGCCTCGGCCATCTCGCCCGGCTGCAGGCGCAGGGCCAGGGTGAAGCGGGCGCCTTCGCCGGGACGGCTGCGCGCGGTCAGACGGCCGCCCATCAGATCGGCCAGCTGCTTGCTGATCGACAGCCCCAGGCCGGTGCCGCCGTGGCGGGCGCTGACACCGTCCTGCGTCTGGTCGAACGGGGTGAACAGACGGGCGATCTGGGCGGCGGTCATGCCCGGTCCGGTGTCGATGATCTCGATCAGGATGGCGTGGCCGGCGGGCTCGTCGTCCCAGGCCTTCAGGCAGACGGTGATCGAGCCGGTCTGGGTGAATTTCACCGCATTGGAGATCAGGTTGTTCAGTACCTGACGCAGGCGCATCGGATCGCCGCGCACCGACGACGGAATGGTCGCGGCGCCCTCGACGCGGAATTTCACGCCCTTGGCCCGCACCGGACCGCGCCACAGGCGGACGGTCTGGTTCAGCAGTTCGCGCAGGTCGAAGTCGACGGCGTCCACCGTCATGTGGCCGGCTTCCAGCTTGGCGTGGTCCAGCAGGTCGTCCAGCAGGGCCTTCATCATCAGGCCGGCGTCGTTGATCAGGCGGGCCTGCCCGCGCGAGGCGCCGTCGGCGGCCCCGCGCTCCAGCTCGGCCGCCCCGGTCAGGATGGCGCTGATCGGCGTGCGCAGGTCATGGCCCACGGTGGCCAGGAAGGCGCTGCGGCCCTCCATGATGCGCACCGCATCCATGCGCTTCTGTTCGGCCTCGACGCGGGCGGCGGTCTCGGCGGTGCGGGCCTCGTTCATGCGCTGCCAGGTCGACAGGCAGTAGGTGATGAACACGGCCACGGCGATGGCGGCGGCGGTCACGAAACCGGTCGAGCCGCCGAACATGGCCATGAAGAAGGGGATGGAGGTCAGGTACAGGAACTGCGGCAGGACGGTCAGCACCAGCACACGGCGCGAGCGCGGAGCGTTGATCATCGAATAGATGGCGCCCGCCGACAGCAGCATGGCGGCGCAGATGCCGCCCATCGGCCCGCCGACGTACCACAGGGGGATCGACAAGCTGCCGAAATAGCTGGCGTTGCCGAACAGCAGGACGTCGCCCAGCAGGGCGCGCGCGCCCGTCAGCTTCTCGGCGCGCCCCCCGATAACCGGAGCGAAGGTCCACAGGTCCAGCGACTGGATCAGGAAATAGCCGATCACCCAGGCGGCGGCGACGTCCCAGCCGATCAGGGGGCTGAAGACGAGGGCGCTTGCAGCGGCCATGAACAGGCGCTGCAGCAGCGCCTTTCGGCGCTGGCGGATGGCGACGACCCAGGGATCGGTCACCGACGGGGTGCTGGCGGCGCTGACGTTCGCCATGCGTCTCCTCGAGGAATGGGCATGTTCGCCCTTCCTGCCAGAATGCCGCGTTGGCCCTAACGCTCCGTCAACGGCCCGTTCCGACGGCGTCGGAGACTGTGGAGAAGCCCTCGGCCCGCAGGCGATCGGCCAGATCGCGCTTGATGCGGGAGACGAGGCCCGGACCTTCATAGATCAGGGCGGAATAGACCTGGATGGCCGAGGCGCCCGCGCGGATGCGGGCCCAGGCCTCGGCGCCGCTGTCGATGCCGCCGACGGCGATCAGCGGCAGGCGTCCGGCCGAGGCGTCGGCGGCGGCGCGAAGGGCGTCCAGCGCCCGCGCCCGCAGCGGCGCGCCCGACAGACCGCCGGCCTCGCCGCGGTCCGGCGAACGCAGGCTCTCCGGCCGGTCCAGCGTGGTGTTGGACACGATCAGGGCGTCCAGTCCGTGATCCAGGCTGGCCTCGACGATCATGCCGATCTCGTCGCTCGTCAGGTCCGGGGCGATCTTCAGGAAGACAGGGGTCGGATCATCGCCGCGCGCCGCCGCCAGACGGCCCAGCAGGTCATCCAGCGCCGCCCGGCCCTGCAGCGCGCGCAGGCCCGGCGTGTTGGGGGAGGAGACGTTGACGGTGACGTAGTCGGCCAGTCCCTTCAGGCGCACCAGACCCTTCACATAGTCCGCCGCCTTGTCTTCGGTGTCCTTGTTGGCCCCCAGATTGGCGCCGATCACGGCGGTGCGGGGACGGTCCGCCAGATGGCCGGCGAAGGTCTCCAGACCGGCGTTGTTGAAGCCCATCCGGTTGATGATCGCCCGGTCTTCGTTCAGGCGGAACAGGCGCGGTTTGGGATTCCCGGGCTGGGCCAGCGGGGTGACCGAGCCGCACTCGACAAAGCCGAAGCCCAGCTTCGCCAGCCCGTGCAGGGCCTCGCCGTTCTTGTCCAGACCGGCGGCCAGACCGACCGGATTGGGCAGGTCCAGACCGGCCAGGCGGGTGTGCAGGACCGGATCGTCCGTGGACGGAGCGGGCAGGGGGGTGAACTGCAGGGCCTTGATGGCCAACTGGTGCGCCATCTCCGGATCCAGCGTCCGCAACAGGCTGGCGCCGATATCCGTCAGGCCCATCCGACCGCTCCATCCTCGAAATGCATCACGCCGTCCGCATCCACCGACAGGGCGCGCTCCTCGCGGGCCGCCGACAGGGGAAGGGCGCTGAACAGATGCGGGAACAGGTCGCCGCCGCGCGACGCCTCCCACTTCAGCGCCTCGCCCAGACCCGTCAGGTCCACGGCCACCAGAAGCAGGTCGCCGCGACCGGCGTAATGGCGCCGCGCGGTCTCGGCCAGTTGCGCCGAGGTCGACATATGGATGTAGCCGTCCTTCAGATCGACGGCGGACCCGGCATAGGCGCCGTCCAGCCGCGCCAGCTCCCATTCCCCGCGATCGACCAGCTTCCAGGCGACCTCGATCATCCGGCGATGTCCCGCGGCTGCAGATAGCCCTCGAAGGTGCAGCGCCCGGCCACATCGACGGTGAACAGGGCGGCCGATCCCGGCGGGAAGCCGCCGCTCATGCGATCGAGGATCGACGGCGAGGCGGCGCTTTCGATCAGATATTCGACGGCCAGCAGGTGAACGCCCGGATTGTGGGCCACGACCAGCAGGGTGCCGGCCTCGTCCTCGACCGCCTCGATGGCGCGCCGCAGGGTATCCGCGGAGCCGTTGTACAGGGGCTCGTCGCCCCGCACCTCGACGTCGCCCATGGCGTCATGGACCAGATCCCAGGTCTGCTGGGTGCGGTTGGCCGGGGACACCAGCGCCAGATCCGGGCGCACGCCCTTGGCCGCCAGCGCCCGACCCATCATCGCCGCATCGGTGCGCCCGCGCGCCGACAGGTCGCGGTCGCGATCACGGCCGGAGCCGCTCGCCCGTTCCGCTTCGGCGTGGCGCATCAGGATCAGTCTCTGCATGGCCCGCCTTTACGGGTGTTTGGCCGGTCCCGCCAGATCATGTCCGGCCCGGTTCCGGTGACTTCTCGACGCGGGCTGCGGCTGCAGGGCGGGCGTGCGCAGGGGAACCGTGGCCACGGCTCCGCCGGGCCGGGCGCGGGCATAGGCCTGACGGGTGGCCTCCAGCAGGATCAGCCCCGCGGCGCCCGGCATCACATGCTTGCCGATCGGCTCCAGCCCGTCGGCCAAAGGCAGCAGCGGCCCCCACGGCGGCACATACAGGGTCTGGGACCAGGCCGTCGGCTCCAGCCCCGCCTCGCGCACCAGCCGCTCCAGCTGACGGCGGCTGAAGGGACGGCCGTGGCCGAAGGGGGTGCTCTCGGAGCGGGACCACAGACCGCCGCGCGCCGCCGCGATCAGGATGATCCGCCCGGTCGGCGCCAGCGCCCGCACCGCCTCCAGCATCAGCGCCTGGGCGTCGTCCGCCTCCTCCAGCGCATGGACCAGCAGGATGCGGTCGAACGATCCGGCGGCGAAGGGCAGGCGGCGGTCGTCGACCAGCACCGTGCGGTTCTTGCCCGCCTGCGGCCACAGCTCGACCCCTTGCCCGCCCGGCATGGCGGCGACCAGCCGGCGCGCGCCGACGAAGGCCTCCAGCCAGGGCGTCGCGTAGCCGAGGCCCAGCACATCGCAGTTGTCGGCCTCGCCCCAGGCGTCGTCCAGCCGCCGCGCCAGCATGCGCCGCGCCAGCGCTCCGGCCGGTTCGCCATAGAAGATTCGCAGGTCGTCGATGCTGCGCCGCATGGCTCCAGCATAGACCCGCCGCCGGGCCGCTGCCAGAATGACGTCATGACGCTGGAAGTCCGCCTGTTCCCCTGCCTGAACGACAACTACGGCTTTCTGGTCCGCGACGGCGCGACCGGGACTGTGGCTGCGGTCGACACCCCCGACGCCGACGCGATCCTGGCCGAGCTGGAACGCTCCGGCTGGGGCCGTCTGGACCTGATCCTGAACACCCACTGGCATCCCGACCACACCCAGGGCAACGCCGCGCTCAAGGCCGCGACCGGCTGCGAGATCGTGGGGCCGGAGGAGGTGCGCAAGGCGGCGCCGCTGGACCGGGTGGTCAAGGGCGGCGACACGGTCCTGCTGGGCGAAACCCCGCTGGAGATTATCGATGCGCCGGGGCACACGCTCGGCCACATCGTCTATCGCTCGGTCGGGGACAGCCTGGCCTTCGTCGGCGACGTCCTGTTCGTACTGGGCTGCGGCCGGCTGTTCGAGGGCACGCCCGACCAGATGTGGGCCAGCCTGCAGACCCTCGCCGGCTGGCCGGACGAGACGGTGATCTGGTGCGCCCACGAATATACGGCGTCCAACGCCCGCTTCACCCTCAGCCTCGATGACCGACCGGAGATGCAGGCGCGGGCGGACGAAATCTTCGCCGCCCGTGAGCGGGGCCAGCCGACCGTGCCGACGACCATCGGATCGGAGAAGGCCTTCAATCCCTTCCTGCGCGCGAAAAACGCCGCGGAGTTCGCGGCCCGGCGCGCGGCCAAGGACAGCTTCTAGCGTTTAGCGGTTGTGATCCGAGGGCAGCAGGGCGCGGATCACCCGGGCGGACGACGGACGCCCCGCCACCCCCTGCACCGGGGCCACGACGATCCGCAGTTCGCCGCGCGAATAGCTGGCTGAGGCGCTGGAGCCCTGGGCGATGACGATGCGGCGCAGCTGGCTCAGCGAGGAGCGGCCCGTCGGCGACCGGGCGATGCGCAGCACGGCGTCGGTCGACAGGATCAGGGCCTCGACGGTCAGGCCCTCGGCCTCCTCGTCGGTATCGACGTTGATCTCGATCAGCCGGCCCATGGTCTGGCTCAGCATGGCGCTGCGGCGGGTCATCAGCTGGAACAGCTGGGCCGGGCCGAGCGAGGGCAGCGCCAGCCGCTCGCCGGCGCCGGTGAACGACGCCGGTGAGCCGCCGGGCGCGCGGGTCGTATAGACCGTAACGCCGCCGCCGGGGCTGATGCGCAGGATCTGCTGGCCTTCGTCGTTGCGGTAGATGACGTCGCCCCGCGGCACGGCGGTCGCGCGCAGAACCCAGGTTTCGTCCCGGCGCTCAAAACGCAGCAACGGGCGCTGGCCCGACCGGTCCAGGGTGAAGGCCTCACCGGATTCGGACATGAAACGGCTGACGGGCGGCAGGCTGCGGGCGGTCGGCTGGCTGCGGGGCGCCGCGCCGCCGCGGTTGCGCAACCACTGGCTCTGCTCCGCCTGGGCGTTGCCCCGCGCCTGCGCGGCGACGGTCGTCGGCACGGAAAGCACAGCCGGCGCCGCGACGGCGAAGGCCATCGCAGTCTGAAGCGGCATTCGCGCCGTCCTGACCTTCCCCGTCAACTTCATGGGCAGAGTGGTGGAATCGCCAAGCGGCGGATTTGGGGCGGGCGTTTGTCAGCCAACCAGATACTGACCGCCGTTCAGCGACAGGGTGCAGCCTGTGACATATCCGGCACGCTCGCCGGCCAGCCAGGACACCATGTCGGCGATTTCCTCGCCTTTTCCGAGCCTTCCGACCGGGATTTGGGCCACGATTCCGGCCAGCACCTTCTCGTCCATCGCGCCCACCATCTCGGTGTCGATATAGCCGGGGGCGATGCAGTTCACCGTCACGCCCTTGCGCGCATTCTCCAGCGCCAGCGCCTTGGTGAAGCCGATCATGCCCGCCTTGGCGGCGGAGTAGTTGGTCTGGCCGATCTGGCCCTTCTGGCCGTTGATCGAGGAGATGTTGATGATCCGGCCGTGGCCGCGGTCGCGCATGCCGTTGATCACCTGCCGCGTCATGTTGAAGACGCTGTCCATATTGACCCGGATCACGTCCGACCACTGGTCCGCGCTCATCTTGTGGAAGAAGCCGTCGCGGGTAATGCCGGCGTTGTTGACCAGCACGTCGATGGGTCCCAGTTCGGCCTCGACATCGGCCACGGCGCGGGCGCAGTCGTCATAGGAGCCGACGTTGCCCTTCACCACGATCACGCCCAGTTCGCGTGCGGTGGCCTCGGCGGCCTCGGTGTTGCCGGAGTAGCCGGCCGCGACCAGCAGGCCGTCCTCCTTCAGACGTTGGACGATCGCCTTGCCGATACCGCGGGTGCCGCCGGTCACCAGTGCCACGCGAGCCATGAGCGCTTCCTTCTGTTTTCCTGGAGCGGCGACCTCTGCCGGGCCGCCTGCTGATCTACGCTTTACCCCGCACAGCGTTGCGCGCAAGGCGCGGGCAAACTGTCTCACCACGATGACGCGGTGATTACGGTTGTCGATCCTCCAGACAGGTCAGGTCGGGGCTCAGGCCGCGTCGCGCACGACCACCTCATGGCCCGGATGGCCGTCGGCCTCGTCCCGGGCATAGCGCACGGCGCTGGCGCGGTCGGCGAACAGGCCGAAGAACAGGCCGTCGCTGGAGGTCATCCGCCAGCCGTGCAGGTCCGGCGCGACCTCAATGACGGCGGGCGGCGGGGGCAGGGGGACAGGCATGGAGAGAACGGTTGAAACCACGCCGGATGCGGCGTCGCACCATCCTTGCGCCCGTCGCCCGTAAGCCCGCGATGCGAAAGCCGCCCCTTCGCATAAGCCGGACGTAAGGGGCTATTTCAGCTTCTCGATCAGGGCCATCGCCGCCGCCGGATTGCGCGCCTTGGCCCCGGCGATGAAGTAGGCGAACACATCGCCGCGCTTCGCCCAGTCCCGCGTCTGCTTCGCGATCCCGTCCAGTTCGGCGGAGGTCATGCCGGTGGGCTCGTCGGGCTTGGACGACATCATCCGGGCGTAGGTGAAGTCCGCGGTCGGCTGGTCGATCCTCGGCCACTCCGGCGCCTCATCGTCCTCGGCATAGACGATGGCGCAGCCGTATTTCGCGGCCAGATCATAGAACTGCGGGACGTCAAAGGTCGGGCTGCGGACCTCCAGCGCGTGGCGCAGCCGCACGCCGTCCTTCTCCTTCGGCAGCAGCTTCAGGAAGCCCTCGAAATCGACCGGATCGAACTTCTTGGTCGCCATGAACTGCCAGTTGATCGGCCCCAGCTTGTCGCCCAGCGCTGTCAGTCCCTGATCCAGGAACCGCTCAAGGCTCTCATTGCCCTCGGACAGCACCTTGCGATTGGTGCAGAACCGGCTGGCCTTTACCGCGAAGACGAAGTCGTCCGGCGTCTCGTCGCGCCACTTCATCCAGGTGTCGATCTTGAAGCCGGAATAGTAGGTGCCGTTGATCTCGATCGAGGTCAGCTTCTCGCTGGCCCAGGCCAGTTCCTTCTTCTGGCTCAGCTTCTCCGGATAGAAGACGCCGCGCCAGGGTTCGAAGGTCCAGCCGCCGATGCCGACGCGAATGGTTCCGGTCATGTGATCCTCCCTGTCCGTGAGTCAGGTAGGCCCCGCCACCCCGCCGGGCAAGCGGAAGCCGGACGCCCTATGCAGTGGTCTCGCACAGGCTCAGCAGGGCGGCGTCATAGGGATGCAGGCGCGCGCCCGTTTCCGGAACGACCAGCCGCCGCGCCGGAAGCTCGCCCTTCGCCCTCTGGTATCGCGCATACAGGTCGCCCCGCCGCCGCATCTCGTTGAACTCCACCGCGAAGGCCCGCTCCGGCGCATCGACGACATGGCCGCAAACCAGCGCCTTGTCGTACCGGGGCGCATTGTGAAGCGTGCGGCTTTTGAACCTCAGATCCGGCTGGCCCAGTTCCGCGCGCACCGCATTCTCGGCGGACCGCCGGAAGCCGGACTGATCCAGTCCAAACACGGTGATCCCGACGATCAGGGCCACGCAGCCTGCGACGGCCCAGACGACCATGTCGCCGCCCTGACGGAACCAGTGCCTGAACCCCTCGGTGTCAATCACGTCAGTCGGCCTTGGTCGGGGCCGCGGTCGCCGGGGGATCGAACGTTCCCGGCGCCGCCATCGCGTGCGGCATCGTCACGCTCAGGATCGCCAGCACCACATAGATGGCGATGTGCAGCCCGACCGTCGTGGCGAACACCCAGGCCCGCTTCGACAGGGCGGCGGGAAGCATCAGCACGAGATAGAGCGCCAGATTGAAGCCGTAGCCGATGGCCATGATGGTGAAGGTCGGCGTCCCGACCAGAACGGACAGGCACAGCGCCAGCATCAGCAGATTGGCCAGCGTCAGAAGCAGCAACACCGGCTTCTTGTTGGCCTCGAAATGGGCGTCGAGGCTGGCGGCCTGATCCTCCGGCTCGGGGAAGATCAGGTTGGCGGCGATGAAATAGACGATGGCCACCACCAGCCCGGCCAGCAGCATGCCGTAGCTGTACGGAGCCTTGCCCAGATTGGTCCAGGCCGCGTCCCAGAAGGTGGCGATGTCAAAGGCCGCGAACACGGCCAGCAACGGCGTCTTCCAGCCGACCCGCACCGTCTTGCGATGCTTGAACGCCCGCGCCGCGCCGGTCGCCAGCACCGCAACCGACAGGCCCAGCACCAGGCCGTAGAAGCTGAAGAAGAACTCGAACGCGCTCAATGCCGCCCCCCGACGTTAAACCGAAGCGCCACCATAGGGCGCGGCGCCTGTCCCGTCATCGGCCTATGCGGCCGCCTACGCAGCCAGCGCGTCCTGCATGCCGGCCAGCAGGCTGGCGGCGGTGATCGGCTTGGCGATATGGCCGTCCGCCCCGGCCTCGGCGCCCGCGGCGCGGTGCTCGTCCATCGCATTGGCGCTCAGCATCAGGATGGGCACCCGCAGGCGCTGCGGCGAAGCGGCCTCGACCGCGCGGATGGCGCGGGTGGCGCTCAGCCCGTCCATCACGGGCATCTGCATGTCCATCAGCACCAGATCGAATTCGTCGGCCCGGAAGGCGTCCACCGCGTCCGCGCCGTTCTCGACGATCTCCACCTCGACACCCTGTCCCTGCAGGATCAGCTGGACCACGCGCTGGTTGGTCGGATGGTCCTCGGCCAGCAGCACCCGCAGGGCGCGGGCGATCATCGGCATCGGTTCGGCGCCCGTCTCGACCACCGGCGCGCCGCGTTCCAGCGGCACGCTGAAGCGGAAGCGGCTGCCCCTGCCCGGGGTCGAGGCAGCGCTGATCTCGCCGTCCATCATCTCGACCAGCGAACGGCAGATCGACAGGCCCAGCCCGGTTCCGCCGAAACGCCGGGTGATGGTCCCGTCCGCCTGATTGAACCGCTCGAACAGACGCGCGGCATGGTCGGCGTTAAAGCCGATCCCGGTGTCTTCCACGGCGATGGTCAGTCGGTCGCCGTCGTCCGCCGCCTCGACCGCGATATCGACGGTGATGCCGCCCTGTCCGGTGAATTTGATCGCATTGGACAGCAGATTGCCAAGCACCTGGCGGATGCGGGTGCTGTCGCCGATGAAGACGCCGCGCGCCTCGGCGTTGCGGTTGACGGTGAAGGTCAGCCCCTTGTCCACCGCGCGCGCCTTCACCACCGACAACGGCTCCAGCGCCTCATCCAGATCAAAGGCGCGGGCCTCCAGATCCAGCTGGCCGGCCTCGATCTTGGACACGTCCAGAATGTCGGACACCAGCCGTTCCAGCGTCACGCCGGAGCCCCGGATCAGCTCGACCATCTCCATCTGCTCGGGCGTCAGAGGGGTCCGCGACAGGGCGTCGACGATGCCGATGACGCCGTTCAGGGGCGTGCGGATCTCGTGGCTCATATTGGCCAGGAAGTCGGACTTGGCGACATTGGCGGCCACCGCCGCAGCCTTGGCCTCGCGCAGCGCCTGATCGGCCGCGACCCGCTCGGTCACGTCCCGCGCCACGCCATAGACATAGTCGCCCAGCCGCTGCGCCCGCCACTCCACCGTCAGGTAGTGGCCGTCCTTGTGGCGGTAGCGGTTGATGTGTCCGTGGATCGGATCGCCGAGGCGCCGGGTCTCGACCTCGACGGCGCTGTTTTGCGTCCCCGGCAGGTCGTCCGGGTGGACCAGATCGAGCAGCCGCGTGCCCAGGATCTCCTCCGGCGACCAGCCCAACGTCCTCTGCCAGGACGGGCTGACGCGGACGACGAAGCCGTGGATGTCGCGAATGACCAGCAGGTCCAGCGAGACGTCGAAGAAGGCCGACAGCTCGCCGCCGTTCTCGTCATTGGCCGGGGTGAAGAAGGCCAGGGGCGGCTCGGCGCAACTCATCAGCTCTGTCGACTCCGGCCCGGCATGAGACCGACGCTACGTCAGTTACCGTTAAGGTCGCCTTGCCGACAGAGATGTGAATAGGCCTGTCCGGCTCAGTAGGCGAAGTCGCGATAAAGCCGCGTCAGGTCGCCCTGCCAGTCGCCGTGATACAGCTCCAGCAGCCGCTCGGCCGGGGTCACGCCGCTGTCGGCGATGTCTTCCAGCTCGGACAGGTAGCCGCGCTCATCGACCATGCCGCCCGAGAAGCGGGCGCGGTTCTTCAGGCCCTGTTTGGCGATCTCGACCATGTCGACGGCGATGTCGCGCACGGTGCGCCCGCCGACCTCGGCCTTCAGGCCCAGACGGGTCACGTCGCGGCGCAGGCGCTCGTGGTCGGCGATGTCCCAGTCCTTGACCAGATCCCAGGCCGCCGCCTGCGACGGGGCGTCGTACAGCACGCCGGCCCACAGGGCTTGCAGCGCACAGATGCGGCTCCACGGCCCGCCGTCGGCGCCGCGCATCTCCAGATAGGCCTTCAGCCGAACCTCGGGGAAGAGGGTCGTCAGATGGTCGTTCCAGTCCTTCAGGGTCGCCAGTTCGCCCGGCAGATCGTCCAGCCCGCCGTCCATGAATTGGCGGAACGAGCGGCCCGACAGGTCGATGTAATGGCCGCCGCGCTTGGCGAAATACATCGGCACATCGAGGGCGTAGTCGGCGTAGCGCTCGAAGCCGAAACCGTCCTGGAAGACGAAATCCAGCATGCCGGTGCGGTCCGGATCGGTGTCGGTCCAGACGTTGGCGCGGGCGGTCAGGAAGCCGTTCGGCTTGCCTTCGGTGAACGGGCTGTTGGCGAACAGGGCCGTGGCGATCGGCTGCAGCGCCAGCGAGGTGCGGAACTTGGCCACCATGTCGGCCTCGCTCTCGAAATCGAGGTTCGACTGGATGGTGCAGGTGCGCAGCATCATGTCGAGGCCCAGCGAGCCCTTCTTCGGCATGTAGGACCGCATGATGCCGTAGCGGCCCTTGGGCATGACGGGCACGTCCGCGCGCGCCCACATCGGGTCGAAGCCGGTCCCCAGGAAGCCGAGGTTCAGCTGGTCGGCGACCTGCTTGACCTCCAGCAGGTGCTGGCCGGTCTCGTTGCAGATGTCGTGAACGTCCTTCAGCGGCGCGCCCGACAGTTCGAACTGCCCGCCCGGCTCCAGGCTGATGGAGGCGGTCAGGCCTTCGCCGTTCTTCCGCTCCAGTGCGATGACGTTGTCGCCCTCATACACCTTGTCCCAGCCGAAGCGGGTCAGGCCATCCAGCATCGCCTTGATGCCGTTCGGGCCTTCATAGGTCGGGCGACGCAGGGTCGAGCGATCAAAGCCGAACTTCTCGTGCTCGGCGCCGATGCGCCATTCGGCGCGCGGCTTGATGCCCTTCGACATGGCCCCGATCAGGTCTTCCCGGGAAAGCGGTGCGGCGTCGGCCATGTGGATCTGTAACCTCTGGTGTCGCGGCTAGATGGGCCGACCGTGGCGTTTGCTCAAGGGGCGACGTCCGACTTCCGCGAGACGAGACGAATTCCCTACCGCTCCCAGTCGCCGATGGCCGCCTGCCACAGGGTCAGGGCGGTGGTCGCGGCGGTGTCGGCGCGCAGCACCCGCGGTCCCAGCGACACGGCGGTGGTGAAGGGCAGGGCGCGCAGCCGGTCCCGCTCTTCCGGCGTGAAACCGCCTTCCGGTCCGATCAGGATGGCCCAGGGGCCGGCGCCCGCCGCTTGCAGCGCCGCCATCGCCGGCGCCCCGCCGGTCTCGTCGCAGAACATCAGCCGCCGCGTCTCGTCCCAGCCGTCCAGCAGGGCGTCCAGCTTTTCAGGCTTGTCCACCGGCGGCACGTCCAGCCGCCCGGTCTGTTCGGCGCTCTCCTCGGCGATGGCGTCCAGCCGGTCGAGGCGTAGATGCTGCGGCTGGGTCCGGGCGGTGGTCGTCAGCCGGATGCGCGCGGCGCCCAGCTCGGTCGCCTTCTCCACCGCGAACTCCAGCGCCGCCTTCTTCACCGTGGCGATGACCAGATGTACGTCGGGCGGGGTGATCTGCGCCCGGACCTGTTCCTCGGCCTTCAGCACCACGCCCTTCTTCAGCACCTCGGCCACGCTGACGCGCCACTCGCCGTCCTTGCCGTTGAAGGCCAGCAACTCGTCGCCTGCCTTCAGCCGCATCACCTGCGTCAGATAGCGGGACTGATCGAGCGTCGGGGCGAGCGCCGCGCCGGCGGACAGGGGCTGGGGGATGTGGAGGCGGATCATCGGTCGTAATGGTATCGGCACTGGGCGATGATCAAGCCCTCATCGGTCGCGCGATAGACCAGTCGGTGTTCCTGATCGAGGCGTCGTGACCACCAGCCCGCTAATGCGCCCTTGAGTGGTTCAGGCTTTCCTGTCCCCTCGAATGGTGTGCGCAGGCACTCCTTGATCAGACCGTTGAGCTTGCGCAGCATCTTCCGGTCGGTCTCCTGCCAGTGAAGGTAGTCCTCCCAGCCATGGGCGTGGAAGGTCAGCTTCATTCCTCGATCAACTGGCGGACTTGCCCGCCGCCCGCGTCCAGTTCAGTGATCGACTCCAGCAGCCGCGCGGCGTTGGCGGGGCTGCGGAGCAGGTATTCGGTCTCCTGCCAGGACGTGAAGTCCTCGAGAGACATCAGGACCGCGGCGGGCTTGCCGCCGTCCCGGGTGATGATCGTGTAGTCATGATCCTGCGTCACGCGATCCACGGCGGCCGCGAGATTCTTGCGCAGTTCAGTGATCGAGATGGCGTTCATGTCCTCAATGTACGTGATTGCGTACATTGAGGCAAGAATTACAGCGTCCGCGCGATCAGCAGCTTCATGATCTCGTTCGTGCCGCCATAGATCCGCTGAACCCGCGCGTCCTTGTACAGCTGGGCGATCGGGTACTCGTTCATGTAGCCGTAGCCGCCGTGCAGCTGCAGCATCTCGTCGATGACCTCGCCCTGGATGTCGGTGACCCAGTATTTGGCCATCGAGGCCGTGGCGGCGTCCAGCTTGCCCTCGAGGTGCAGGCCCATGCAGTGGTCGACGAAGACCTTGGCGACGGTCAGCTTGGTCTTCACCTCGGCCAGCTTGAACTGGGTGTTCTGGAAGTCGATCACCCGCTTGCCGAAGGCCTTGCGCTCCTTGACGTAGGCCAGCGTCGATTCCAGTCCGCGCTCGGCGGCGGCGACGCCTTGGATGGCGATGTTCAGCCGCTCCTGCGGCAGCTGCTGCATCAGGTGGATGAAGCCCTGTCCTTCGGTTCCGCCGATGACGTTCTCCAGCGGCACCTTCACGTCGTTGAAGAACAGCTCGGAGGTGTCGTTGGCCTCCATGCCGATCTTGTGCAGGTTCCGGCCGCGCTCAAAGCCTTCCGCGCCGTCCGTCTCGACGACCACCAGCGAGGTGCCCTTGGCGCCCTCGGCCGGGTCGGTCTTGGCGACCACGATGATGAAATTGGCCAGCTGGCCGTTGGTGATGAAGGTCTTGGAGCCGTTCAGGACATAGTGGTCGCCCTGCTTGATGGCGGTGGTCTTGACCCCTTGCAGGTCGGACCCGGCGCCCGGCTCGGTCATCGCGATGGCGCCGACCAGTTCGCCCGAGACCAGACGCGGCAGCCAGCGCGCCTTCTGCTCGGCGGTGCCGTAGTGCCAGACGTAGGGCATGACGATGGCGTTGTGCAGCGAGATGCCGAAATGGTCCGCGCCCTTCCAGCCCAGCTGGCGCATCAGCACGACCTCGTGGCGATAGTCGCCGCCGAAGCCGCCGTCCTCTTCCGGTAGCGACAGGCCCAGCAGGCCCGCATCCCCGGCGTCGTTCCACAGCTGGCGCGGCACCGACGAATTGGCGATCCACTGCTGGACCTTCTCCAGCGGCGCGTGTTCGTCGATCCATTTGCCGACGCTGTCCGAGAAGAGGGTGATCTCCTCGTCCTGCATGAAGGCGGGGTCGGGGCTGTTGAGGACGTTCATGATCGGGCCCGGCGTTTCCTGTTGATCTGTCGTGTGACTGGTTGCGTCACGTCGCGGCAGTCAAGCCATCGCCCGAAGGCGACGGCCCGCTGTCGTCTTGTTGTTTGCGCCCGAAGGCGGCGTCAGAAGGCGTCCGCCGGCATGGTCATCAGCACGTCCGCGCCGGTCTTCAGCTTGGTCAGGTGCGCGCCCGCGTCGGGCAGGATGCGCTCGACGAAGTAGCGGCCGGTCTGCAGCTTGCCGGTGTAGAACGGGTCGGTCGAACCGGCGTCCACCTGCTTCTGGGCGGCGATGGCCATCTGGGCCCAGACATAGGCCAGGGCGGTGATGCCGAAGATGTTCAGATAGTCGGTCGAGGCGGCGCCGGCGTTGTCCGGGTTGGCCATGCCGTTCTGCATCATCCACATGGTGCCGTCCTGAAGCTTCTTCTTGGCGTCGGCCAGGCCGTCGATGAAGGGCTTCACGGCCTCGTTGCCGCTGTTCTCCGAGACGAAGGCGTCGATCTCGCCGAACCAGCTCATGATGGCGCGACCGCCCTGGGCGGGCAGCTTGCGGCCCACCAGATCCAGCGCCTGGATGCCGTTGGTGCCCTCGTAGATCATGGTGATCCGCGCATCGCGCAGATACTGCGAGGCCGGGAAATGCTCGGTGTAGCCCGAGCCGCCGTGCACCTGCATGGCCAGCGAGGCGGCGTGGAAGCCCTTGTCGGTCAGATAGGCCTTCAGCACCGGGGTCAGCAGGCCCATGTAGTCCTTGGCCTTCTGGGCCACGGCCTCGTCTTCCGACTTCTCCAGATCGGCCTGCAGCGCGGTCCACAGGATGAAGGCCTGACCGCCTTCGACGAAGGCCTTGGCCTCCAGCAGCATGCGGCGCACGTCCGGGTGGACGATGATCGGATCGGCCGGGCCTTCCGGGTTCTTCGGCCCGGTCAGTGAGCGGCCCTGCAGGCGGTCCTTGGCGAACTCGACGGCGGCCTGATAGGCGGCGGTGCCGATGGCCAGGCCTTGCAGGCCGGTGCCGAGGCGGGCCTCGTTCATGACCACGAACATGTTGTTCATGCCGCGGCCTTCCTCGCCGATCAGCCAGCCCTTGGCGCCGTCGTACTGCATGACGGCCGTCGCATTGCCGTGGATGCCCATCTTGTGCTCGAGGCCTGCGCATTCCAGCGTGTTGCGCTCACCCAGCGAGCCGTCCTCGTTGACGAGGAATTTCGGCACCACGAACAGCGACAGGCCCTTGATGCCCGGGACCGCGCCTTCGACGCGGGCCAGCACGGTGTGGATGATGTTGTCGGCGAAGTCGTGCTCGCCCGCCGAGATCCAGATCTTCTGGCCGGTGATCGAATAGGAGCCGTCGCCGTTCGGCACGGCCTTGGTGCGGACCATGCCCAGATCGGTGCCGCACTGCGGCTCGGTCAGGTTCATCGTGCCGGTCCATTCGCCGGTCGACATCTTGGGCAGGTATTTCTGCTTCAGCTCTTCCGAGGCGTTGGCGTGGATGCCCGCCCAGGCGCCGGCCGTCAGGCCCGGATACATCGAGAAGGCCGCCGAGGCGCCGGCGGTGAACTGGCCCACGGCCGAGCCGATGACCGAGGGCATGCCCTGGCCGCCGTAGGCCGGGTCCATCATCAGCGAGGGCCAGCCGGCCTCGACCATCTGGTGATAGGCTTCCTTCCAGCCCTTGGGCGTGGTGACCACGCCGCCCTCGGCCCAGTGACAGCCTTCCTTGTCGCCCGGGTTGTTGATCGGGGCGATGACCTCGTCGGCGAACTTGCCCGCCTCTTCGAGAATCTGTTGGGCCAGTTCGGACGACACGTCCTGGAAGCCCGGCTGGTTGGTGTAGCGATCGATCTCCAGCACTTCGGACAGGATGAAGGTCAGGTCGCGGACAGGCGCCTTGTAGGCCATGATCAGGCTCTCGCTTTGAAGGGCTGGTGGTGGTGTTCGGTGTTGAGGCGGGCCTTCATCAGGCTCGCGTATTCGTCGGCGCCGGGCAGCAGGTCCGGGCGGTACTCGCCCAGCTTCTCCTCCATCCAGCGGCAGGCTTCTTCCGCCGTCTCGATGGCGCCTTCGATGTCTTCCAGCTGCTGTTTCAGCGCCGCGATCTGGGCGCGGTGCTGACGCAGGGCCACGGCCATCTGATGGGCGTTGTGATCCTTGCGGTCATACAGATCCAGCATCGACTGGATCTCCTGCAGGCTGAAGCCGATGCGCCGGCCGCGCAGGATCAGCTTCAGGCGGGCGCGATCGCGAGCGTCATAGACGCGGGTCTGACCCTTGCGCGCCGGATTCAGCAGCCCCTTGTCCTCATAGAAACGCAGGGCGCGCGCCGTCGCGCTGAACTCGCGGCACAGCTGGCGGATGGAATAGGTGCGATGATCGTCAGCGGTCGCCATGCGCGAAGTTCTAGACCGAACTTTACGTGCACGTAAAGGGAAGGTTTTGGGCTGAGGCAGTAGGTAGTCGCTCGCCGCTCAAGCGAAAGGCCGCGGCGTTTCCACCGCGGCCCTACTGCCTAACTGCCTACTGCCTCGGCGCGTCAGCGCGTTTCCCGCGCCCGCATCCACAGGACCGGCGCGGTCATGGCGATCAGGATCAGGTTGGTCACAGCCGGACCGACATCCATCCCGCTCGCGTGGATCGCCAGCATGACGCTCTGCAGCGCCAGAAGGCCGGCGGCGGCGACGACCAGAAGCGGGCGGCCGTGTTTCCACGAGACCACCGGCGCCAGCATCAGCAGAGCCAGCACGATCTCGGCGATGCCCAGGCCGCGCACGAAATTCTCGGGCGCGAAGGCGGGCCAGCGCATCAGGTCGACCAGGTTGGCGAACGGCTCGGTCAGCTTGGCGTAGCCGGCCGCGACGAAGAACATCGCGACCCAGCCCTGCAGCGTCCACAGGGTCAGGTTCCGGTAGCTGGCGTTGAGCCGCGCGCGGGCGGGGGTGTAGGTCTGAGAAGTCATTTTCGATGACGCCGCTTCGGGCGCTCTTGTATTGGTAACAGGCGCGATATCGGATTGGCGTCGCGGTCCCGCAAGAGGTCCGGATCGACGCGTAACGATACGTGACTTTCGTGTGACAACGCCTCGCGGCGGAAGCGTGGCTGCAATCATAAATCGTTGTAATGTGAGCGCGCGGTCTCGGCGGTCGGACGGGCTCTGGAACGGCGTCTGGCGACAGGTCATGACAACTCCCGGGCCGACCTTGCGTCGACCCGGGAAGCTGTACCGTCGTCCTGCTGCCAACCTGCTGTCAGCAGTCGGCGCGATCACTGCCGAACGGCGCGGATGCCTTTCGCAGCCAGCAGGGATTGCACACTGTCCTCGCCGACCAGATGGGCCGATCCGACGGCGATGAAGGCCGTGCCCGATCCGGCCAGCAGGGTCTCGATCTGCCCGGCCCAGTCGGCGTTGCGACGGGCCAGGAAGAGCTCGTGAGCCTCGTCGGAAATGTCGCGTCCGTTGCTCCGGGCATAGACCGCCATCGCGTCCAGATCGCCGATGGTCCAGCCGGCGACGGCGCGATCCAGCTGCTCCGCGGCGGTGTCATAGGTCGCCAGATAGTGGCGCAGATAGGTGGTCTCGCCGTCCTCGCTCATGCTGGCCAGCCCCGCCATCTGCTGGTCCAGGGTCTCGAAGCCGCGCAGCGTCTTTCCGGCTGCCAGCGCCCGGTTGCGCAGGTTCATCTCGACACCCTGGGTCGGGTCATAGCCTGCCGTCGTCAGGGGCGTCATGCCGATCATCGTGGCGGCGAACCACGGGCGCATCGGGTCGATTTGCGCCGGGTCGCCGCCCATCGACCGGACGACGGTGTCCAGGCGCGCCTTCTCCTCCGGGCTCAGCCGGCTGGAAAGAGGCCGGTCCGGCGCGAAGCCGTGGTCGCGGACCGCGCTCATCAGGGCGTTCTCGTCGTCCGGATTGACCACCTCGAACCAGACCTCCGAGGCGCTGTCGAAAGCCGCGTCGACCTTGTCCGAACCCCAGGCCGCGCCGGGGCGCAGCATGTGGATCGTGCCGAACAGATAGACGGTCGAGTCGGCGTCGCGGATCACCCAGAGCGCGGGGCCGTCGCCTGGGGCGCGGGGGGCGGGGGCGGCGACAGCGGGAGCCGGCGCGGCGGCGGGCGCCGTCTGCGCCTGGGCGCTGGCGACATGCAGGAAGGCGCTGGCGACGAGCGTCAGGCAGAGCCCGCCGGCGAAATGCTCCAGGCATGAGGCGGCGCGCCCCAGAACGGTGCTGGTGGTCATGGTCGTATCCTTGATGTGTGGAGGAGGCGGGACGGTCCCGCCGGAAGAAGGAGAGCCGGGGGCTCAGGCGTGGAAGACGGCTTCCACGGGGCGGCCCAGTTCACGGGCGACGCGGCAGGCGAGGGTGACGGAGGGGGAATAGGTCCCGGTCTCCATCGCCCGCACCGTCCGGCTGGAGATCCCGAGGCGGCGGGCCAGTTCCGCCTGGGTCAGGTTGCGCTCCAGCCGAAGCGTCTTCAGCGGAAGGGCGGGGGTCATTCGGCGTCCCAGCCGTAACGGCGGCTGAAGCTGACCAGAGCGTTCAGCAGGGCGACCACGATGGCCGCCGAACCGATCGACGGCGTGTAGCCCCATTGCTCCGGCCACAACGGCAGCGGCTCCGTCAGTCCCGCGGCGAGCACCACGGTGATCAGCAGCATGAAGGTGGCGGCGCCCGGCGAGCGCCATTCGTATTCCGAAATCGACTTGGTCATGACAAGGCTCCCTGTCGTTGTGACAAGGGTGTTTTACATCACCGCCAGATCAAGTCAAGCGTCTTTTACATCATGACAAGCGAGCTTGCCTTGGGCCTGCGGCTACGGGCTTTCGACGGGATTTCGCGCCGCCTGAACGGCCCTCAGTCGCGAGATTTTCTCGTGGAAGCGGCTCCAGTCGTCGCCGGAATCGATGGCGGCCCAGATCGCCTCCACCTCGTCGATCAGCATCTCCTCCGGCTCAGGCCGGGCGAAGGGGGCGGCTTCCAGTCGCTCGGGCCGGTCCGGTTCGTGGTCGAACAGGCTGAAGCGGAAGTCGGCGAAGACCTTGCTCTGGTACAGGGTGGCGCGCGGCCCGGAGAGCGCCCGGGCCGAGGAGGCGAAGCCGCCGAACCAGTCGTGGAACAGGGGCTCCCATCGCATCGCCTCGCCGCCTTCGCGCAGCAGGGCCAGGGTGGTGTCCAGCAGCCGCTGGTCCGCCGCCTCGCCCAGGCTCTTCACGCCCAGCCGCGACAGGAAGGCGGCGCGCAGTTCGCGAATATAGGCCGGGCCGAACCCGTTCAGCGCCTCAGTCAGGCGCTCGGCGTCGGCGATCAGCTTCAGCGCGCCGCCCAGCTGGGTCAGGGCCCAGAACACCGCCTCCGGCTGGCGCGCGAAGGCATAGAGCCCGGTCTGGTCGAAATAGGCCGCCGTGAAGCCCGGCTCATAGTAGGGCAGGAACCGCCAGGGGCCGTAGTCGAAGCTCTCGCCGGTGACGTTCAGATTGTCGGTGTTCAGCACCCCGTGGCAGAAGCCGGCGGCGATCCAGCCGGCCGTCAGCCGCGCCGAGGCCTCGACCACGGCGGCCAGCAGGCCCGGCGCGTCGCCCGCCGCCACC
>JAVHYH010000013.1:0-2330 GCA_031119155.1 Brevundimonas sp. | reverse complement strand
GAACATCACCCTCGGCCACGTCCGGATGGTAGAGCGACCGCGCATGCTCGACCAGCGCCTCGACCATGTCCGGCCGCCCGAAATAGGCGGCGCGCTGGAAGGTGCCGAAGCGGATATGGCTGTGCGACAGCCGCACCAGCACCGCCGAGCGGGTGGGGGAGGGCTCGTCGCCACGCTGCAGTTCCTCGCCGGTCTCGATCAGGCTGAAGGCCCGGCTGGTCGGGATGCCCTGCGCCTCCAGCATCTCCGCCGCCAGCACCTCGCGCACCCCGCCCTTCAGCGTCAGCCGCCCGTCCGCCGTCCGCGACCAGGGGGTCGTGCCGGAACCTTTCGTGCCTAGATCAAGCAGTCGTGCCTGATCGTCCCGCAGTTGGCCCGCCAGGAACCCCCGTCCGTCGCCGAGGTCCGGATTGTAGTGGCGGAACTGATGCCCGTGATAGCGCATGGCCACCGGCCCCGGCTGGCCGGGCAGGGGGGTGAAGCGGGCGAAATGCTCGATCCATTCCGCGTCGGTCAGCGTCTCCAGCCCGACCGTCGCGGCGGCGCGGTCGTTGCGGAAGCGCAGGATCGTCTGCGGGAAGTCGGCGGCGCTGACGGGGTCGCCGTACTCGCCTCCCAGATCGAAGAAGCGGGGCTCGGGGCGGTAGGCGGGGGAGACGGGCATAGGCCGCACATGCGGCCTGTGGCTCCCTTTCGCAACCGCTTCGCCTTGAACCCCCGGGACAGGGTCGTATTGTAGAGGCAGAGATCAGGTCGGCTCGCTCGCGAGCGCGGCCAGGCCGGCGTCCCGATCAGGACGAATCCGGTCCGACGCCCGTCGATAACCTGGCGTCATGAACCCCCGACCCACGGAGGCCTCATGGCGCGCAGATTCACCCTCGACTTCCTCAGGACCGAGGCCGGCTCCGGCGCGGTGCTGGGCGTCGCCGCCCTCATGGCCCTGATCATCGCCAACTCGCCCTGGTCGACGGACTATTTCGGCTGGCTGAAGAGCCAGTACGTCGTCCAGCTGGGCCCGATCCTGCTCGAGCTGACGATCTCCGACTGGATCAAGGAAGGCCTGATGGCGGTCTTCTTCCTCGTGGTCGGGCTGGAGATCAAATACGAGATCCTGCGCGGCGAGCTCAGCGATCCGCGCAAGCTGGCGACGCCGGTGTTCGCCGCGATCGGCGGCATGGTCGCCCCGGCCGTGGTCTATCTGGCGGTAGCGGGCCTGCTGGGCGGTCCTCATGCCGGCTGGCCGATCCCGCTGGCCACGGACATCGCCTTCGCCCTGGCGGTCTTCGCCATGGTGGCGCGCAACCTGCCGTCCTCGCTGCGGGTCTTCCTGCTGACCCTGGCCATTGTGGACGACCTCGGCGCCATCGCCCTGATCGCGATCCTCTTCTCCAGCGGTGTCCAGATCGTCCCCCTGCTCTGGGTGGCGGGGCTGCTGATCGCCGGAGCGCTCGTCGCGCGCTGGAAGAAGATCCCGTCGCCCTTCTGGGTGCTGGGCTTCGGCCTGATCTGGTATCTGACCGTGCAGGCGGGGCTGTCCACCTCCCTGACCGCGGTCGCCTTCGCCGCCATCGTGCCGGTGGGCGCGCGCCAGTCCGACGGCCAGAGCCCGCTGCGCGAGGCGATGCACGACCTTCATCCCTATGTCGCCTGGCTGATCCTGCCGCTGTTCGCCTTCGCCAAGGCGGGCGTCAGCTTCGCCGGCCTGTCGCTGGACCAGGCCTTTGCGCCTCTGGTGCTGGGCGTCGCCCTGGGCCTGTTCATCGGCAAGCAGATCGGGGTGCTGGGGGCCGCGGCGCTGGCCTCGATGACGGGGCTGGGGCGCCGCCCGACCGGCGCGACCTGGCTGGAGCTCTACGGGGTCAGCATTCTCTGCGGGGTGGGCTTCACCATGAGCCTGTTCATCGGCGTGCTCGCCTTCCCCGGCGCCATCGACTCGCCCGAGCAGGTCGAGGTGAAGATCGGCGTGCTCGCCGGCTCTATGTTATCAGCGATCACTGGCGCAATTGTTCTCGGGATCGCGGCAGGAAAGCGCAAAAAATTAGCCGATCCCGCCCCGTAAAATCGCAATAACTGAGCAAATATTGACGTTGCGTCATCGGTTTTTGTCGCTTTTGCGTCACAGTTCCGCTTCGCCTACCCATGAAATGCGGCGTGGCCAAACAGCGCTCCTTGTCGGTGAGTCCGGCCTGAGTTACCCAAAGACAACTGGAGTATCGCGTTCCACGACAAGAACGCGGCCCATGGGATCAGGAAACGCCGCGGTCTCCGCCAAAGTGCGGGCCCGGCCTCAGTCGGGGAGTGGGCATGCGCCTCACCAACAACCTTCGCAC
>JAVHYH010000219.1 GCA_031119155.1 Brevundimonas sp. | reverse complement strand
GGTCTCGGGTGCGCTCGCCGGAGTCTCGGTGTCCATGTCCTCCGGGACGACCGCGGCCGGGTTGGGCGGGGAAGACGTGCCGGCGAGGGTCAGCGTCTCCTGCTCGGGCGCGACGTTGAGCGTCGGTGTCTCGGTCGGCTCGCTCGGCTCGACCGCCCGTCCTCTGCCGCTGGAAGCCTGGCTCGACGGGCTGGCGGACGGCGTCCCTCCGGCAATCCTCGATGACCCCGCCGCCCCCTTCGCCCTGAAGTTCACCGGCGGCTCGACGGGCGTCCCCAAGGGCGTGGCCCAGTCGCAGGCCAGCGGTCTCGCCGCCCTGCGCTCGCTCCAGAGCTTCTACGGCTTCACCGCCGACGACGTGAACCTCGCCGTCGCGCCCCTGACCCACGGCTCGTCCCACTACATCCTGCCGGTGCTGGCGGCGGGCGGCGCGCATGTCCTGCTGCCCACCCCAGACCGCGCGGCCATCCTGTCCGAGCTCAAGCGCCGGACCACCGTCGTCTTCATGCCTCCCACCCTGATCACCCTGCTGATGAACGAGACGGATTTCGGCCCCGAGGACTTCCCGGCCCTGCGTCACCTGACATGGTCCGCCGCGCCCATGTCGCCGGGCCGCGTGGCCCAAGCCGTCTGCCGCTTCGGCCCGGTCCTCTCCAGCCTCTACGGCCAGACCGAAGCCCCCATGGCCATCACCGGCCTGACCGCCGCCGAGACGGCCGATCCCGACCTCCGGGCCAGCGTCGGCCGCCCCTTCCCCGGCACCCCCATCGCCGTCCTGACCCGCGAAGGGAAGATCCTCGAACGCGGCGAGGGCGAAGTGGTCGTCGGCGGCGATCTGGCCCGCACCGAGTATCTGGACGCCCCCGACCTGACCGCCGCCTCCCGCCATGAGGGCTGGCTGAAGACCGGCGACATCGGCCGCATCGACGCCGACGGTCGCCTGACCCTGATCGGCCGGGCGAAGGAGCTGATCATCACCGGCGGCTACAACGTCTATCCGGGCGAGGTCGAGGCGGCGCTGAACGCCCATCCCGCCGTCCGCGAAGCCTGCGCCTTCGGCCTGCCTGACGAGGTCTGGGGCGAGCGTCTCGAGGCCGCCGTGGCCGTCGACGCCCGCTTCGTCGATGACGCCGCCATCCGCGCCTTCGTGCGCGAGGCCATCGGCCCCGTCCGCACCCCCAAGCGCCTGCACCTCATGCCCGCCCTGCCCCGCAACCCGGTCGGCAAGGTCGTGCGCGGCGAGGTCCGCAGCCTGCTCTATCCCGACGCCCAACTCGCCGTGGAGGCCCAGCCATGATCGTCATTCCCGAGCACCGCATCCGCGAGATGAAGGCCAAGGGCTGGTGGGGCGACGTCACCCTGGACGACCTGTTCCGCCGGCACGTCGCGGCCCATCCGGACACAGAGGCGCTGATCGATCCCTTCAACGCCGCCGACATCACCGGCGGCGCGCCGGAGCGGCTGACCTGGGCCCAGTCCGCCGACGCCGTCGAGCGCCTCGCCGCCGTCCTGCACGCCCACGGCGTCGGCAAGGACGATGTGGTGGTGATCCAGCTGCCCAACATCGCCCAGCTGAGCATCGCCTATCTGGCCTGCCTGCGTCTGGGCGCCATCATCAGCCCGGCCCCGGTCCAGTACCGCGAGCACGAGCTGGGCTACATCATCGGCAAGACCGACGCCGTCGCCGTCATCACCGCCGAGCGCATCGGCAAGCAGAAGCACGGCGAGATGCTGGTCGCCATGAAACCGGCCTGCCCGACCCTGCGCCACGTCCTCGTGCTGGGCGAGACCTGTCCCGACGGCGCCCTGAACCTTGATGCCCTGACCGAGGCCGTCACCCCCGCCGACCGCGCCGCCGCCGAGACCGCCGCCAGGGCCGCGCAGGTCACCGCCGACGACATCGTCACCATCTGCTGGACCTCCGGCACCGAGGCCCAGCCCAAGGGCGTGCCGCGCAGCCACAATGAGTGGATCATCATGGGCCACGGCGTCATCGACGCCGCCGATCTGGAGCCCGGCGCCAGTCTGCTGAACCCCTTCCCGATGGTGAACATGGGCGGCATCTCGACCGCCTTCATCGGCTGGCTGCTGCTGGGCGGCGCCCTGATCCAGCACCATCCGTTCGACCTGCAGGTCCTGCTCAAGCAGATGCGCGACGAGAAGATCGACTACACCGTCGCCCCGCCCGCCGTGCTGAACCTGCTGCTCCAGAACGAAGCCATGCTGGAGGGCATCGACTTCAGGCGGCTGAAGTCCATCGGCTCGGGCTCCGCGCCCCTTTCCGAGTGGATGGTGCGCGGCTTCCACGAGAAATACGGCGTCCAGATCGTCAACTATTTCGGCTCCAACGAAGGCGCCTCCTTCCCCTCCGCCCTGAAGGACCTGCCCGAGGCCGCCGACCGCGCCAGCCTGTTCCCGCGTCTGGGCGAGGGCTTCGAATGGAACTGCGTCCTGCACGACCGCATCTTCACCCGGCTGGTCGATCCCGAGACCGATCAGGAGATCACCGGCCCCGGCCGGCCCGGCGAGCTGCGGGTCAAGGGCGCGACCATCTTCTCCGGCTACTGGCGCGCGCCCGAGATCAACGAACGCGCCTTTGACGCCGACGGCTGGTTCCGCACCGGCGACCTGTTCGAACTGGCCGGCGACCGGCTGCAGTTCCTGAAGTTCGTCGGCCGCCTGAAGGACATCATCATCCGCGGCGGCATGAACATCTCCTCCGAGGAGATCGAGAGCCATCTGATGGCCCATCCGGCCGTCGCCGAGGCCGCCGTCGTCGGCGCCCCCGATCCCAATCTGGGCGAGCGCCTTCTGGCCTTCGTCGTTTTCCGTCCCGGTCAGAGCGCGACGCTCCCCGAGATCAACGCCTTCCTGACCGGCGACCGTCACGTCGCCGTCTACAAGCAGATCGAACGCCTCGAGACCCTCGAGGCCCTCCCCCGTAACCCCGTCGGCAAGATCCTCAAACGGGAGCTTCGCCAGTCTGTCGCCAACGAGACCCAACCCGCATGACCTCCCCCTTCGACACCCTGCGCCTGCCCGTGTTCGCGGCGCCCATGTTCCTGATCAGCGGGCCTGAACTCGTCATCGCCGCCTGCAAGGCGGGCATCGGCGGCGCCTTCCCGACCCCCAACTGCCGCACGGTCGAGGACCTCGACATGTGGATGGGCACGATCACCGACGCGCTGAAGCCGGGCGACGCCCCGTGGATCGCCAACATGATCACCCACTCGACCAACGCCCGCCTGCCCGAAGACCTGCGCCTGATCGCCGAGTACAAGCCGCCCGTCGTCATCACCGCCCTGGGCTCGCCGAGGCCGGTCATGGAGACGGTGAAGTCCTACGGCGGCCTGGTCTTCGCCGACGTCGTCTCGATGAAGCTGGCGAAGAAGGCGGCTGAAGCGGGCGTCGACGGTCTGGCCTGCGTCAGCGCCGGCGCCGGCGGTCACACCGGCCACCTGTCGCCCTTCGCCTTCATCTCGGCGGTGCGCGACTTCTTCGATGGCTATATCGCGGTCGGCGGCGGCGTCGGCGACGGCGCGGGCGTGGCGGGCGCGGTCGCCGCGGGCGCCGACTTCGTCTACATGGGCACCCGCTTCCTGGCCGCCGAAGAGAGCATGGCCCAGCCGGAGTACAAGCAGATGGTCGTGGACTCCGGTCCCGACGACCTGATCGTCTCAGCCTCCGTCACCGGCACCCCGGCCTCCTGGCTGCGCCCCAGCCTGATCGCCGCCGGTCAGGATCCCGACAACCTCGGCGCCGCCCCGGACCGCAACTACACCTCGGGCGGCTCGACCAAGCGCTGGCGCGACATCTGGGCCGCCGGTCAGGGGCTGGAGGCCGTCCGCGCGGTGGAACCGGTCAGCCAGATTGTCGACCAACTGGCGGGCGAGTACGACGCCGCCGTCGCCCGCTTCCAGTCGAAGACCACGGGACGCCCGGCACGCGGCGCGGCGGCGTGACCGCCCCGGTCGCCCGCATCGCTCCGGTCGATTTCGACCTCGATCCGACCGCCACCGGTCTGGAGCTGCTGCGTCGCTGGGCGCAGCAGGCCGGGACGGTCGGCGGCTATCCGCAACGGCTGAACGCGCGCCCGGTCGAGTTCGAGGAAGGGCTGGTCCGTATCGTCTGCGACCTCGACCCCGGCCACGCCAACTTCATGGGACTGGTCCACGGCGGCGTTTCGGCCTCGCTGGTGGATGTCGCGGGCGGCAGCGCCGTCATGACCATCCTCGAGCCCGGCCAGAGCCTGCTGACCACCGACCTGTCGATGCGCTTCCTCAACGCCGCCCCGGCGGACTGCGACCGGCTGGAGACCGTCGGCCGCATCGTCTTCCGCGACGCCCGCAAGGCCGTGGTTGAGGCCACGGTCTCGACGGCGGATGGACTGGTGATCGCTCAGGGCACGGTGGGCGTGGCGATCCGCGCAGCGCGGTAAATCTCCGCCTTCCTCATACGACCATTTTTGACGCAGGCGCGTGCCACACTGCGTGAATGAGCGGCAGCCCTCTCACGCCAAACCGGACTCTCCGGACGGACCGGACGGCTTTCGCTCCCGTCCGGACAGTCCGCCGTCGCGGTTCACACCCCGATCAGGAAGCTCACCGTCGTCGTGGTCGAGCCGCCGATGTTCAGGGTCTGGACGTTGCACGCGCCCTCGACCTGCATCTCGCCCGCAGTGCCGGTCGTCTGCTTGAAGGCGTCCAGCGCCATCCGCACACCCGTCGCGCCCACCGGGTGGCCACAGCCGATCAGGCCGCCCGAGGGGTTGATCGGCAACTTGCCGCCCATCTCGATGTCGCCCGCCTCGATGGCCTTCCAGCTCTCGCCCGGGGCGGTCAGGCCCAGATGGTCGATGGCCATGTATTCGGTCATCGAGAAACAGTCGTGCGTCTCGACCGCATGGATCTGATCCAGCGACACTCCGGCGCGGGCGCGGGCGTCGTCGATGGCGCGCTTCACCTGCGGGAAGACATAGGCCTGCCCCTCGCTGGCGCGGATCTTCCGGCCATAGTCGATGGGCGCGCAGCGGTGGCCCCAGCCCTTGATGCGCGGCAGGCTCTCCAGCGCGATGCCACGCTTCCTCGCATACTCCGCCGCCCGCTCCGGCGAGGCCAGGACAATGGCCGAGGCCCCGTCCGTCACCTGCCCGCAGTCGGTCTTGCGCACCCGCCCCTCGATCACCGGA
>JAVHYH010000218.1 GCA_031119155.1 Brevundimonas sp. | reverse complement strand
TGATCAGGGTCAGCGGCGGAGCCTTGCCGCCACCGCCTCCACCGCCATGCCCGCCGCCACGACGCGGGTCGTAGCCGTTGCGATCAAACGGCAGATCGTCATCGGTCGGCGGCGTATAGGCGCCGCGGTCGCGGCCCGGGTTCGGACGATAGGGATCTTCGTGGGACATGACCGCGCCTCTTCAGCCGGGCGCGAATCGCTCGCGCCGGCCCGTTACTCTACCCGTCCCAGCCAACCTTTCGAATCACAGATCGAGCGCGAGGTCGAGGCTGAACAGCTTCTTGTGCTCCTCGATGGCGTAGCGGTCGGTCATGCCGGCGATGTAGTCGCAGACGGCGCGGGCGCGCTTCGTCTCGTCGCCGTCACGGGCGGGCTTCGACCACTCCGTCGGCATGGTCTCCGGCTCGGCCATGAACAGGTTGAACATCTCCGACAGGATGCGCCGGGCCTGGCTGCGGGTGCGGTTGACCCGGTAATGGCGGTACATCCGCTCGAACAGGAATTTCCGCAGCACGCCCAGATCCGCCAGCATCGCCGGCGAGAAGGCGACCAGGGTGCGCGAGGCGGTGCGGACATCCTCGGTGGAGCGGATATTGTCCGCCTCCAGACGCCGCCCGGTCTCGGCCAGCACGTCCTCGACCATGACCCCGATCATCCGGCGCACGGCCTCGATCCGCGTCATCCGCTCGTCGATATCGGGCCAGTCGGCGCGGACGCCCTGCAGCACCGGACCGATCAGGGGGACGTCCATCAGATCGTTCAGGGTGAACAGGCCCGCCTGCACCCCGTCATCGACGTCGTGGTTGTTGTAGGCGATGTCGTCCGCGATGGCGGCGGCCTGCGCCTCCAGCGAGGCGAAGCTGTCCAGTCGCAGATCCCAGCCGGGCGCATAGTCGGCGATGGCCTTCCACGACGGCTCGTCCAGCCGGTGGCTGACCGGGCCATTATGCTTGATGACGCCCTCGACGGTTTCCCAGCTCAGGTTTAGGCCGTCGAACTGGGGATAGCGCTCCTCCAGCCGGGTCACCACGCGGAAGGTCTGAACGTTGTGGTCGAACCCGCCCCAGGCGGCCATGCAGGCCTGAAGCTCGTCCTCGCCCGCGTGACCGAAGGGCGGGTGGCCCAGATCGTGGGCCAGGGCGATGGTCTCGGCCAGATCGGTGTCCAGCCGCAAAGCGTGGGCCAGCGAGCGGGCGATCTGCGCCACTTCGAGGCTGTGCGTCAGGCGGGTGCGGTAGTGATCGCCCTCATGCGCGACGAAGACCTGGGTCTTCTCCTTCAGGCGGCGGAAGGCGGTCGCGTGGATGATCCGGTCCCGGTCGCGGGCGAAGGCGTTGCGGGTGCGGCTGATCGGCTCGGGCGACAGCCGTCCGCGGCTGTGCTCGGGATATTCGGCGTAGGGCGCGCGGTCTTGGATCAAGGTCGATGGCTCATTCGCGAGGGCGGGCCTTTGCGAACGCCCGCGCGCGCCTCATATAGGCCCTCGTGAGCACCGTCCAATCCGCCCCGACCTTCACCGTCTCCGCCCCCACCGGCGGCCATGGCCTGACCCTGTCCGAGACCGCCGCCCAACGGCTGGCGAAGCTGGGCGAGATCGAGGGCCGGCCGGTCCTGCTGCGCGTGGCCGTAGACGGCGGCGGCTGCTCAGGCTTCCAGTACCGGTTCGAGCTGATCGAGGCGGGCGAACCGGACGACATCCGCATCGAGACTGACGGTCAGGCCGCCGTGATCGACACCGTCTCCCTGCCCTTCCTCAAGGGGTCCGAGATCGCCTTCGTCGACGATCTGGCCGGCGCCCAGTTCGTCGTCCGCAACCCGAATGCGGCGTCCAGCTGCGGCTGCGGCGTCAGCTTCTCGATCTGATTCAACGCCCTGCGACGGATCACCGCGTTATGGGATTCACCGTAAACGTCTGTGAACCAGACGCTCAGGCTTGTCGTGCTTGACGTGGAACAAGCGCCGCTCCCCCGGCTCCTTTCCAGGTTCGACATGAAACTCAATTCGCTCTCGCTCTCCGCGAAGACCGCCCTGATGGTCATTGCCGCCCTTGGCGTCCTGACCTGTTCGCTCATGGGCGTGGCCGCCGTGCTGCTGACCCGGGACGCCGGCGAGCGCGCCGCCGAAAGGCAGGAGACCAACATGCGCGTCGCCTGGGACGTGCTGGCCGACTATGGCGACGGCTTCAGCGCGCAGGGCGACAGCCTGATGGTCGGCGCGACCGCGCTGAACGGCTTTGTCGAGCCGGTGGATCGCATCAAGACCCTGGTCGGCGGCACCGCCACCGTCTTCATGGGCGACCTGCGGGTGACGACCAATGTGGTCAAGGACGACGGGACGCGCGCGGTCGGCACCAAGCTGGCGGCCGGGCCGGTGCGCGACGCCGTCCTGCGCGACGGCAAGCCCTATCGCGGCAGCGCCGAGATTCTCGGCAAGCCCTATTTCGTCGCCTATGACCCGATCAAGAACGCCGCGGGCCAGACCATCGGCGTCCTGTTCGTCGGCGTGCCCAAGGCCGACTTCATGGCCTCGGTGAACCACGTCATGCTGGCCCTGCTGATCAGCGGCACGGTGGTGGCCCTGCTGGTGCTGGGCGCGGCCCTGCTGCTGTCGAAGCGGATGTTCTCGCCGCTGCAGGCCCTGTGCGACCGGATGGAGCGCCTGCGTCAGGGCGACACCGGCTTCGAGGCGCCCTGGGCGTCGCGTGGCGATGACATCGGCCATATCGCCCGCGCCGTCCTGGCCTTCCGCGACGCCGCCATCCGCCAGAAGGAGATCGAGGGCGAGGCCGAGGGCATGCGCGAGACCGCCCGCCAGTCCCGCATCGCCTCCGAGGCCGAACGCGCCCGTCTGGCCGAGGAGGACGCCGTGGTCGTCGATGCGCTGGGCAAGGGCCTCTCGGCGCTGGCGCAGGGCGACCTGACCCACCGCATCGACGTGACCTTCGCCGCCCGCAGCCGCCAGCTGAAGGACGACTACAACGCCGCCATGGACGCCCTGTCGGAAACGATGGGCGAGATCATCGTCCTGACCGGCGCCATGCGCTCGGGCACTGCCGAGGTCAGCACCGCCACCGACGACCTGTCGCGCCGCACCGAGCGCCAGGCCGCCGCGCTGGAGGAGACCGCCGCCGCCCTGGACCAGATCACCGTCACGGTGAAGAAGACCGCCGAGGGCGCCCGCGCCGCCGCCAACATCACCGACGAGGCCCAGAAGGGCGCCGCCGAGCGCGAGCGGATCATCGCCGACACCACCGCCGCCATGACCGAGATCGAGAGCACCTCGGGCCGGATCGGCGAGATCATCGGCGTCATCGACGAGATCGCCTTCCAGACCAACCTGCTGGCCCTGAACGCCGGGGTGGAGGCCGCCCGCGCGGGCGAGGCCGGTCGCGGCTTCGCCGTCGTGGCGTCGGAAGTCCGGGCTCTCGCCCAGCGCTCGGCCGAGGCCGCCAAGGAGATCAAGGAACTGATCGCCGCCTCCAGCGCCAGCGTCGGCGAAGGCGCCCAACTGGTCGCCCGCACCGGCGGCGCCCTGACGGCCCTGATCGGCCAGGTGGCGAAGATCAACGAACTGGCCGGCGAGATCGCCGCCTCGGCCAATGAGCAGGCCGTCGGGCTGGTCGAGGTCAATGTCGCCGTCAACCAGATGGACCAGACCACCCAGCAGAACGCCGCGATGGTCGAAGAGACCACCGCCGCCAACCAGGCCCTGAGCCATGAGGCCGAACAGCTGGCCACCCTGATCCAGCGCTTCCGGATCGCCGGTGGCCAGCAGGCGATGGCGCGGGCGGCCTAGTCCCTGACCAGCCCGCCGTCGACGACGAGATTCTGGCCCGTCACCGCCCGGCTCCAGGGCGAGGCGAAGAACAGGACGGCGTCGGCGAACTCTTCCGGGGTCGTGACCGAGCGCAGCGGGGTCATGCCGGCGATCAGGTCGAAGACGGCGTCCGGGGTGGCGCGGCTGGCGTCGGTGGTGCGCAGCAGGCCGCCGGAGACCATGTTGACCGTGATCCCCTGCGGCCCCAGGTCGGCCGAGGCCGTGCGGGTCAGGCTCAGCAGGGCGGCCTTGGCGGCTGTGTAGTCGTGGTAGGGCACCACCGGGTTCTGGAACAGGTTGGTGCCGATGTTGATCACGCGGCCGAAGCCGTTGGCGGCCATGGCCGGGGCGGTGGCCTGAATGACGTTCAGGGCGCCGCGCACGACGGTGGCGAACTGGTCCTCCAGCTCGGCCCACTCGATGTCCCCCAGCTTGGAGCGGGCGTCGCCGTTGAAGCTGTAGTCCAGCGCATTGTTGACCACGGTGGTGATCGGCGAACCGAAGACGTCCTCGGCCAGGGCGACCATTTCATGGACGGCCTCGCGGTCGGTGACGTCTGCGCGGAAGGCGACGGCCTGTTCGGGGAACTCATCCACCAGCTCGCGGGCGGCGTCCTCGCTGGCGCGGAAATTGATCACCACGCGCGCGCCCTGACGGGCGAAGGCGCGGATGACGGCGGCGCCGACGCCGCGCGCCCCGCCGGTGACGAGGACGATCTGCTGGTCGAGTTGCATCAGGCGAGGGTCTCCTGGAAACGGACGGGACGGCCGTGGGCCGTGCCTTGCAGTTCGCCGTCGCGCATGACGATGCGGCCGCGAACGATGGTGGCCTTGGCCTGACCGGTGGCCTCGAAGCCGTCGAACGGGGTCCAGCCCGAGCGGGTGGCCATGTCGGCGTGCTTGAGGACGTGTTTCGCCTTCAGGTCGACGATGGTCAGGTCGGCGTCATAGCCCTCGGCCATCCGGCCCTTGCCGGCGATGCCGAAGACGCGGTTCGCGCCATGGCTGGTCAGGTCGATGAAGCGGTCCAGCGTCAGGCGGCCGTTGGCGACGTGGGTCAGCATGACCGGCACCAGCGTCTGCACGCCCGGCATGCCCGACGGCGAGGCCGGGTACGGACGGGCCTTCTCTTCCAGCGTATGCGGGGCGTGGTCCGAGCCCAGCACGTCGGCGATGCCCTGCTCCACCCCGCGCCACAGGCCGGCGATGTGGTAGTTGTTGCGGATCGGCGGGTTCATCTGGGCCAGACCCTTGAGGCGGTCATAGGCCTCGTCCCCGTCCAGTGTGAGGTGCTGGGGCGTGACCTCGACAGTGGCCACGTCCTTGTGCCCGGCGAGGAACTCGATCTCTTCCGCCGTGGTGACGTGCAGCACGTGGATGCGGGCGCCGGTCTCCTTCGCCAGCCCG
>JAVHYH010000217.1 GCA_031119155.1 Brevundimonas sp. | reverse complement strand
TGCTGGACGACGGCTTCGTGGACTACAAGGCCGCGATCGCCGAGCCGCTGGTGCGCCCCGACGTGTTCAACGACGGCCTGCCGGGACTGGGTGGGGGCCAGGGTGGCGGCGGCCTGACCGGATCGGACTTCGACCTGATCCCGACGGACCTGTCCGGCTTCGACGACCACGGCAACCTCGACCTGCTGCACCGCAGCCAGATCGGCAAGGCCACCGACCACGACGTCTGGAACTGACGCACAGGCCGGACAAGACCGAACCACCGCCGGGCGACCGGCGGTGGTTTTTTCAGGCGCGGGACAGGGCGATCAGCCGCCGGTGCCGTCGGGCGGCGGCATGGTCATCGGCATCGGGCTGGACGCGCCGGGCATCGGCACGGCGACCGGACCGCTGGGCGCGGGCGCGCGGGGCAGTTCGTCATCCGACAACTGGCCGTCCCCGTTCGCATCCATGCGATCGAAGGCGCGCAGGGCGCCGGCCCGGAACTCGTCGGGGCTGACCCGTGCGTCACGGTTGGAGTCCGACTGGGACACCATCGCGCGCAGGCGACCGCCGCCCATCGAGGCGATCGGGCCGGAGCTCAGCACCGCCAGTTCATCGCCGGTGATGGCGCCGTCGCTGTTGGCGTCCAGACGGGCGAAGCTCCGGTCGGCCCAGGCCTCGACCTCGCCGCGCGTGCGCGGCAGCGCCATGCCCATGCCGCCCTGACGCACCACCGTCGGCCCTCCCGGACCGGCTTGCCCGGGCTGTTGCGGTCCCGGCGGCGGGGTCTGGGCGGCCACGGCGGAGGCGGCGCCGCACAGGGCCAGGGCGGAGACGGCGAACAGGATCGGACGAAGACGCATGGCAGGCTTCCGGACAGCGACGATCAGACCGCGGAGAGTGTGCCCGTCCTGCCCGTCTGGCCAGTGGTTTTTCGCGCCCCGCTTTTCGCTTGCCAAATCATATAAGGATATCCTTATATAAGGACATGTCGTTGAGCGCTGACCAGACCGTCGAAGCCCTGCGCGCCGCCGGGGAGCCGACCCGGCTGCGGGTCCTGTCCCTGCTGGCCGGCGAGGAGCTGTCGGTGATGGAGCTGTCGCGCATCCTCGAACAGAGCCAGCCGCGCGTGTCCCGGCACCTGAAACTGATGGCCGACGCCGGGCTGATCGAGCGGTTTCCGGACGGGGCGCGGGTCTTCTACCGCCTGTCGTCGGACCCGCTGGCCCACCGGCTGATCGATACGGTGCTGGACCTGCTGGAGGACAGCGCCGGTGCCGCCGACGACCGCCGTCTGGAAGAGGTGCGCCGCGACCGCGAGGCCGCCGCCAGCGCCTATTTCGAACGAGTCGCGCCCCAGTGGGACCGCATCCGCTCCCTCTATGTCTGCGAGAGCGACGTGGAGGCCGCCATCCTCAAGGCCGCCGGCGACGGGCCGTTCGAGCGGCTCGTCGATCTGGGCACCGGTTCGGGCCGGATGCTGACCCTGCTGGGCAAGAAGGCCCGCATGTCGGTCGGCCTCGATCTCAGCCACAACATGCTCAACATCGCCCGCGCCAATGTCGCGCGTGCGGGGCTGGACAAGGTCGAGCTGCGCCACGGCGACATCTTCGCCACCCGCCTGCCGGAACAGAGCGCTGATCTGGTGCTGGTGCATCAGGTTCTGCACTACCTCGCCGACCCCGCCGCCGCCGTGGCCGAGGCGGCGCGGCTGGTCTCGCCCGGCGGACGCCTGTTGATCGTGGATTTCGCCCCCCACCAGCTGGAGCAGCTGCGCGAGGAGCACCAGCATCGCCGGCTGGGCTTCGCCGACGACGAGATGCGCCGCTGGCTGAAGGGCGCGGGTCTGAACGCCGAGGCGGCGACCACCCTCCCCCCCGACAATGACGGTCTGACCGTCTCCATCTGGACGGCCGAACGGCCCGCTGCGACGAAGGCGAAGGCCGCATGAGTTCCGCCATCAGCCTGTCCGAAGCCCGCGCCCTGCTGCTGTCGCCGCTGGGCCCCGTCGCCCGCGCGGGACAGGACGCCTCGCGCCCGCGCGTGTCGTTCGAATTCTTCCCGCCCAAGACCGACGAATCCGAGGCCAGTCTGTGGAAGGCGATCCAGCGGCTGGCCCCGCTGAACCCGGCCTTCGTCTCGGTCACCTACGGCGCCGGCGGCTCGACCCGCGAGCGGACCCACCGCACCGTCGAGCGCATCCTGAACGAAACCGACCTGGCCCCGGCCGCTCACCTGACCTGCGTGGACGCCAGCCGCGCGGAGGTCGACGCCGTCATCGAAGGCTACAAGGCCGCCGGCGTAAGGCATATCGTGGCCCTGCGCGGCGATCCGCCGGGTGGAAACGGCATCGGCGGCGTCTATCAGCCGCGCGCCGACGGCTACGCCAACGCCACCGAACTGACCGCCGCCATCAGCCGGGTCGGCGGCTTCGACATCACCGTGGGCGCCTATCCGGAGAAGCACCCGGAAAGCCCGTCCATCGACCACGACATCGACGTGCTGAAGGCCAAGATCGACGCCGGGGCGACCCGCGCGGTCAGCCAGTTCTTCTTCGACATGGACGCCTTCCTGCGCTTCCGCGACCGGGTGCGGGCGGCGGGGATCACCATCCCCCTGATCCCGGGCGTCATGCCGGTGTCGAACTTCGCCGGCCTGCAGCGAATGTGTGGCGCCTGCGGAACCGCGGTGCCCGGCTGGCTGGCGGCCCATTTCGACGGCCTGGACAACGACCCGGAGACCCGCAAGCTGATCGCCGCCTCGGTCGCCGCCGAGACCTGCGCGCGGCTGCAGGAGGAAGGCTTCCAGGACTTCCACTTCTACACCCTGAACCGCGCCGATCTGGTCTATGCCATCTGTCGGGTGCTGGGCGTTCGGGAACAGGCGTCCGCATGACCTCCCCCCTCACCCGCGATCAACGCATCGCCGCCCTGCACGCCGCCGCGAAGGACCGCATCCTCGTGCTCGACGGCAGCTGGGGCGTGATGATCCAGCGGCGCCGGCTGGACGAGGCCGACTTTCTCGGCGAGCGCTTCATCGGCCATCCGGGCCAGATGAAGGGCAACAACGACATCCTGTGCATCACCCGCCCGGACGTCATCGCGGACCTGCACGACCAGTATTTCGCGGCGGGCGCGGACATCAGCGAGACCAACACCTTCTCGGCCACCACCATAGCGCAGGAGGACTATCATCTCGACGCGCAGGCGGTGTGGGACATCAATCTGGAAGGCGCGAAACTGGCCCGGGCCTCGGCCGACCGCTGGACCGAGAAGGAGCCGCACAAGCCGCGCTTCGCCGCCGGCTCCATCGGACCGCTGAACAAGATGCTGTCGATGTCGTCGGACGTGAACGACCCCGGCGCCCGCAGCGTGACCTTCGATCAGGTCTATGAGGCCTATCGCCATCAGGTGAAGGCGCTGAACGAAGGCGGGGTCGATCTGTATCTGATCGAAACCATCACCGACACGCTGAACTGCAAGGCCTGCATCAAGGCGATCAAGGACCTTGAGGACGAGGGTCTGCAGCCCCTGCCGATCTGGATTTCGGGCACCATCACGGACCGCTCGGGCCGCACCCTGTCGGGCCAGACGGCGGAAGGGTTCTGGAACAGCGTGCGCCACGCCAAACCCTTCGCCATCGGCTTCAACTGCGCGCTGGGCGGCGAGTTGATGCGCCCCTTCATCGCCGAACTGAGCCGCGTCGCCGACACCCTGGTCGCCGCCTATCCGAACGCCGGCCTGCCCAACGCCATGGGCCAGTATGACGAGCAGCCGCACGAGACGGCCCACTTCATCGAGGAATGGGCGCGGTCGGGTCTGGTCAACATCGTCGGCGGCTGCTGCGGCACGACGCCGGACCATATCCGGCACGTGGCGGAGGAGGTCGCGGAGGTGACGCCGCGGGCCATCCCGGAGCGGCCGGTGGCGATGCGGCTGTCGGGTCTCGAGCCCTTTGAACTGGTAGCGTAGTGCGTCCTTTCTTCATCAACGTCGGCGAGCGGACCAACGTCACCGGCTCGGCCAAATTCCGCAAGCTGGTGGTCGAGGGCGACTATTCGGCGGCGCTGGATGTCGCGCGTCAGCAGGTCGAGGCGGGCGCCGCCATCATCGACATCAACATGGACGAGGGCCTGCTGGACGGCGTCGTCGCCATGCGGACCTTCCTCAACCTGATCGCGGCCGAGCCGGACATCGCCCGCGTGCCGGTGATGATCGACAGCTCCAAATGGGAGGTGATCGAGGCGGGGCTGAAGTGCGTTCAGGGCAAGCCCATCGTCAACTCCATCTCGATGAAGGAAGGCGAGGCTGTCTTCCGCGAGCATGCGGTCAAATGCCTGCGCTACGGCGCCGCTGTGGTGGTCATGGCCTTTGACGAGGTGGGTCAGGCCGACACCGCCGCGCGCAAGATCGAGATCTGCACCCGCGCCTATCGCATCCTCGTGGACGAGGTGGGTTTCCCGCCCGAGGACATCATCTTCGACCCCAACATCTTCGCCGTGGCGACGGGGATCGAGGAGCACGACAACTACGCCGTCGACTTCATCGAGGCGACGCGCGAGATCAAGCGCACCCTGCCTTACGCCCGCGTCTCGGGCGGAGTGTCCAACGTCTCGTTCAGCTTCCGCGGCAATGAGCCGGTGCGCCGGGCGATCCACAGCGTCTTCCTGTACCACGCCATCAATGCGGGCATGGACATGGGCATCGTCAACGCCGGCGACCTGCCGGTCTATGACGACATCGACGCCACCCTGCGCGAGGCGGTCGAGGATGTGATCCTGAACCGGCCGCAGCGGACCAATGTGTCCAACACCGAGCGGCTGGTGGACATGGCTCCGTCCTACAAGGGCGAGAAGGGCGCGGCGCGGGTCGTGGACCTGAGCTGGCGCGAGCAACCGGTGGCCGGGCGCATCGCCCATGCGCTGGTGCACGGCATCACCGAGTTCATCGAGGCCGACACCGAGGAGGCGCGGCTGGGCGTCGAACGTCCGCTGCACGTCATCGAAGGTCCGCTGATGGACGGGATGAATGTGGTCGGCGACCTGTTCGGCTCGGGCAAGATGTTCCTGCCGCAGGTGGTGAAGTCGGCCCGGGTGATGAAACAGGCCGTGGCCTGGCTGGAACCCTTCATGGAGGCCGAGAAGGAAGGTCAGGCGCGCTCGTCCAACGGCCGCATCCTGATGGCCACGGTGAAGGGCGACGTCCACGACATCGGCAAGAACATCGTCGGCGTCGTGCTCCAGTGTA
>JAVHYH010000012.1 GCA_031119155.1 Brevundimonas sp. | reverse complement strand
AAGAAGCCCTCGACCTCGGAACTGCTGGACTGGCTCAAGCTGCTGCTGGTCGAGGACATCGACGCCGAAACCCTGCGCGAAAAGTCGCCCAACAAGCTGATCCCGCCGCTGCACGGCGCCCTGCTGAAGAACGAGCAGGACGTGCACCTGTTCGAGCGGCTGGCCTTCCTCAACCGTCGCGAGGGCGGCCGTCCCGGCGGCTGATCGCATCCGGGGGGATCGATGATGATACAGCGCCGCTTCACGCCGCCGCCACGGGTCCGGTCCGGTTTGGCCACGCCCGTTACCGCGATTTCACTGGATTCCCCGCCTGTTGCGCGCAGGATGTCCGGGACTTGAGGATCCAGACCATGCCGCTGCGCCCCTTCATCCTGCCCGTGCTCTGCATGGCCGCCGCGCTGGCCGCCTGCGACGGCGAGCGCGGCGTGCACATCACCTCGACCCACACGCAGACGGATGACGACGGCAAGGGCGTGCTCAAGGTCGTGGACGCCCTGCAATGCCCGCAGACCCTCGGCTCCCTGACCCGCAAGGGCTCCGCCACCGACGCCGGCCGGACCTGCACCTACATCGGCCCCAAGGGCGCCGAGGTGACGCTGCAACTGGTCGCGCTGGACGGCAAGACCCCGCCCCAGGTGCTCAAGGGCTTCGAGGACCGGCTGTCCGCCTCCCTGCCGATGGCCGTGGCCGGTCTGCAGGCCCCCGGCGGCGACGTCGCCACGGTGAAGACCGACGCGACCGGCGACAGCGCCCGGGTTACCGCGCCCGGCGTCGATATCCGCGCCGAGGGCGAGGACGCCAGCGTCAGCCTGCCCGGCGTCCGTATCGACGCCAGCGGCGATCAGGCCAGTGTCCGCATCGGCGGTCTGCACATCGACGCCAATGACAGCGAGGGGACGGTCGATATCCGCGGCGGCGACGGCGAGAACAGCGACAACGTCAGCGTCCGCGCGCGCAACGACACCGCCGAGGTCCGCGCCGTGGCGTCCGGCGACGCCACCCGCGCCAGCTGGATGCTCAGCGACAACCGCGCCTCGACCGAGGGCTGGCGCCGCGTCGGCTATGAGGCGCGCGGCCCCGTCGGCGGCCCGCTGGTGGTCGCCACCATCCGCTCGCGCGACCGCAATGGCGGGCGGGTGTTCGAGGACGCGAAGGATCTGGTGACCCTGAACGTGGGCGAATAAGCCGGGGATGAAACCCCCGCGCCCTTGATCGCGACGGCCCTATGCGCCACCACGTCCAGCCGACTGAACTGGATAACGTCTTGGCTTCCGCACCCCGATCCTCGTCAAAAGCGCCCCGCGCCTGGCAGCGCATGCTGTCCGGCCGCCGCCTGGACCTGCTCGACCCGTCGCCGTTCGACATCGAGATCGAGGACATCGCCCACGGCCTGGCCCGCGTCGCCCGCTGGAACGGCCAGACCATCGGCGAGCACGCCTTCTCCGTCGCCCAGCACTCCTGCGTCGTCGAGGAGATCGCCGCCTACATCAAGCCGGGGCTGGAGCCGAAATGGCGCCTCGCCGCCCTGCTCCACGACGCGTCCGAATACGTCATCGGCGACATGATCTCGCCCTTCAAGGCGGCGCTGGGCGTGAACTACAAGGCCTTCGAGGCCCGGCTGGAAAGCGCCATCCATGTGCGCTTCGGCCTCCCGCCCAAGAACCCGGTCGCCATCAAGACCCTGATCAAGAAGGCCGACCGCGCCTGCGCCTTCTTCGAGGCCACCCAGCTGGCCGGCTTCAACAAGACCGAAAGCCTGCAGATCTTCGGCGCACCGCCCGCCGGCTATGACCTGATCATCGAGCCCCTGCCCGCCCCGGTCGCCCAGCAGCGTTACCTCGAGCGCTATCGCGTCCTGGCCGAGGCCGTCGGCCTGATCACGCCCCCCGACGCCTGGCACACCGAATAGCCATGGCCGAACAGGGGGTCCGCATCGGCCTGTCGGCCGTGGTCATCGCGCTTCGGGAGGGTCAGGCCTGCGTGCTGACCACCACCGGCGACGACGGCTCCGCCGCCCTGCCCTTCGGCCCCTTCGACCCGGCCCGCGACCGCACCTTCGAACTGGCCCTGCGCGCCTTCGTGACGGCCCAGACCGGCTTCCGTCTCGGCTTCGTCGAGCAACTCTACACCTTCGGCGACCTCGGCCGCGCCAGCCCCCGCGCCACGCCGGGGCCGGAGCACCACCGCGAGGTCTCCATCGGCTATCTCGCCCTGACCGCCGACGGCGCCGATCCGTCCCTCGCCGAGGCCCGCTGGACGCCGGTGCTGGACTTCTTCCCGTGGGAGGATCGCCGCGACGGGGCCGCCGCCTGCCAGACCGCCCTGATCGAGGGCCTGCGGGGCTGGGCCGCCGGAGATACCCGCCGCACCGCCCGCATCGACGCCCTGTTCGCCGCCGGCCCCGGCCAGCGCTGGAACGAGGGTCAGGTGCTGGAACGCTACGAACTGCTCTACGAGGCCGGTCTGGTCGCCGAGGCCGCCCGCGACCTCGACCGGGCCTCCCCCGCGGGCGCGCCGGGCCTGATGATGCTGTCCGACCACCGCCGTATCCTGGCGACCGGGCTGGGCCGCCTGCGCAGCAAGCTGAAGTACCGCCCCGTCCTGTTCGACCTGATGCCCGAGACCTTCACCCTGTCCGGCCTCCAGGGCGCCGCCGAGGCCGTCGCGGGCCTGTCGCTGCACAAGCAGAACTTCCGTCGCGGCGTCGAGCGCACCGGTCTGGTCGAGGCCACGGGCCGCCTGTCCGCCGCCACCGGCGGTCGTCCGGCCGAGCTTTTCCGCGCCTCCAGGGGCGACCCGTCGACCGGCGAGGCGCTGGGTTTGCCGCTTCCCGCCCTACGCTGACGATTTTCCTGAAATCCCCGCTTGCGGCGCACGGCCTCCCCCATTAGAGAAGCCGCTCCGTTCGACCAATGAACGTTCGGCCCCGCGGAGAGGTGGCAGAGTGGTTGAATGTACCGCACTCGAAATGCGGCGTGCGTGAAAGCGTACCGGGGGTTCGAATCCCCCCCTCTCCGCCACGGCCCGATCAGGGCGCCTGCTGACAGCGGGCGTCGGGTCCGCCCTTTTCCCGCCGAAACGATCCGCTGCTCCCGTGCAGGGCCGTACTCGGCCCGCCGCACGGGCCGGTCGAGCTGGTGATCAGGTTCTTGGGTTTACGCCTGCGATCCCGCACCTTGGCTCAGGAGCAGTTGGTGTCGCCGAACAGCGCCTCAAGGTTCTGAAGCGGGCGATGCGGCTTGCGCATCCGGATCACGGTGTGAAGCAGGTCGGCAAGGTCCAGCGCCTGGGTGCAGGACATCTTTCCCGATACGCGAAGCAATTCGGCCCTCAGGGCCGTAAACTGGGTTTCGGGCATCGACTGGTCATTCGCGGCCAATCAGGAACTCTCCTCTGTCTCTGCCTGGAATCCCCGGCGTTCGACCATCATCCGGAAAGCCCTCGCGCCGTCATCCGGGGGGCTACTGAGTATGAGTCCGAGAAAAAAATCCTAACTTACGGGTGAGTTAGATGCCCGCTTCGGCCGCCAGCTTGATCAGGTCCGCCAGGCTGGAGGCGCCCAGCCGATCCATCAGGTGCGCGCGGTGTGTCTCCACCGTTCGGGGACTGAGTTGCAGCTTCTGGGCGATGGTCTTGTTGGTGCCGCCGGCGACCAGGCCGTCCAGCACCTCGCGTTCACGCCGGCTGAGCAGTTCGACCCTCTGGCGGGCGCTCTCCGGGGCGGAGGTCTTCTCCGGTTCGGGGCGGGCCAGCGCCAGCGCCGCCTGACCGGCCTCCACCACCGTGGCGGCGTCGGGACTGGACAGCACATCGGCCGCGCCCAGCTTCATCAGCCGGACCACGTCTTCCAGACGCTGGGAAAAGTCGCCGACCGCGAGCCAGCGCAGGTGGGAGGCCTGTTTGAGCGTCGCCGCGGCCTTCACCACCGCCTCCATGTCGTGATCGACCCCGACGATGACGCAGCCGGTCACCAGATCATCCGCGACGTGCTCGAGCTCCGCCGGCGAGGTGAAGGTGCGAATGCGGAAGCCCTTGCGGGCGAAGGCCTGGGAGAAGGCGCTGGCGCGCACCGGATCGGAGTCCACCAGATAGGCGCGCGGGTCCATGTCCCGGCCGATCTCGACCATCATCCCGCCGATCCGGCGCAGATGACCCTGACCGTCCACGATGGGGAAGGCCGTCAACTGGAACCGGCGCGCGGACCCGGCTCCGGTCAGACGCCTGAACTTGCATTGGGCCGTCTTGCCGCCGGCCGCCCGGCTGAAGGCGGCAAGGAACTGCGCCCGGTCATCCGCATGGACGGATTCCGCCCAGCGATCCCAGGACAGCGCCTCTCCGTCGGTCGGCAATCCCCAGAGCGGATTGGATTGCGCATTGACCAGCGTCACCCGATGGCTCTCGACGTCCGCAACCCAGAGAAGGGTCGCCTCCGCGCCGTTCAGATCGCGCAGCAGGTCGCTCTGGTCGGACAGGCCGTCCGTCGCCAGCCGCCACTCATCAATGTCGATGGCGGAGCCGCACCAGCCGGCGATCTCGCCCTTGCTGTCGAACATCTGCTGGCAGCGCACCATGAACCAGCGATACCGCCCGTCCTTGTCCCGCAGCCTCTGCTGGCAGTGGAAGGGGCGACGTTCGTCCAGACAGACCCGGTAAACCTTCCGGGCCGCCTCGACGTCCTCCGGCAGGACGAAGTCGTCCCAGTGCGCCTCGCCGATGTGATCCAGGCCGAAATAGTCGAGCAGTCGCTGGTTCACCCAGGTCAGCCGCCCGTCGGCCTCGCACTGCCAGAGCAGGCCCGGCGTCATCTCGGTCACGGTCAGCAGCGCGGCTTCGCTGGACCGCAGCGCCTCGTCGGACAGGAGCCGCCGCGTGGTCTCATAGACCACGCCCAGCACGCCGCCGGTGCGGCCGGCCTCTGCGCGAAGGGGAGAATAGGAGAAGGACCACCAGGTGCTGGCCAGCACCGCATTGCGAACCAGCGGAACCTCGAAATCCTCGAAATAGCTGGCCTCGCCGCCGAAGGCTTTCTCGATCAGCGGTCCGACGCTGCTCCACGCTTCCGGGAACACCGTCCGCATCGGCTGCCCCTGCGCCACCGTCTTGCCCAGCAGCGCCGGCTCATAGGCGTCGTTGTAGAACAGGTTCAGCGTCTCGCCCCACGCGATGAACATCGGGAAGCGGGCGTCGAGGATCAGGTTCAGCGCGGCCACCAGTTCGCGATCCCAACGGCTGATCGGCCCCAGAGGCGTGTCGGACCAGTTGGTGGAGCGAATCTGCTCGGCGGCCCGCCCTTCGGCACGAACGGGATCATCCTCAGCGAAATCGCGGAAGGACCGTTCAGCTATCGAAAGGTGGCTACGCTCGAAAGACGCCATCCCGTACCCAGACCGAAGCAATACCTCTGATTGTATAGCTTGCCGGTGCGAGAGGGAAACATCTGAAACGCACGTATTTGTCATGGAACCGATCGGCCTTAACCAAGACGGGCCTTGAGCAGGGGGCGCAGGAGGTAGCTGAGCACGGTGCGGCGGCCGGACTGCACGTCCACCTGCGCCACCATCCCGGGACGGATCGGGAGGGTCTCGGCGCCGCGCCGCAAGAAGGCGCGGTCGGTGCGAACCAGCACGCTGTAGTAGGCGACCTTGCCGCGTGGCGTGTCCTCCTCCAGCGTGTCCTCGCTGATCTGCTCCACCCGGCCCGGCAGGTCGCCATAGACGGTGTAGTCGTAGGCGGTGATCTTCACCCGCGCCGGCATGCCGGGCCGCAGGAAGGCGACATCGCGCGGCAGGATGCGCGCCTCGACCAGAAGCTGATCATCGACGGGCGTCAGCTGCATGATCGGCTCGCCCGGCTGCACCACGCCGCCGCGCGTGGTGATCAGGACATCGTTGACCCGCGCCCGTACCGGAGCGACCAACCGGGTCCGGTTGAGCTGGTCCTCGCGCTGGTTGAAGATCTGGGTCTGCGCCGCCAGCTCGGCCTTCTTCGCCGCCAGCTCGGCATAGGCCTCCTGCATATAGGTGTTGCGCACCTCGGTCTGGCGACCGGTCAGGGCCGCGATGTCCTTGCTGAGGCGCAGGGCCTCGACCTCGCTGACGGCGCCGCGGGCCGCGAGGGGCTCGATCAGGTTCAACTGCTGGCGGGCGTAGGCCGTCTCCTGCGCCAGCGCCTGAACGGTGGCGTTCAGATTGTGTCGGCGGGCGGCGAACAGGGCGCGCTCGGAGGCGATGACCGGATCATTGGCCGGGATGCTGGCGGGGAAATCGATCGCGCCCTGCCCCAGCACCTCGGCCTCCAGCCGGGCGATGGCGGCGGTCAGGGCCGTGACCTGGGCTCCGGATTCCAGGGCCGAGGACTCGAAGCGGGCGCGATCCAGCTGGACCAGCGGCTGGCCCGCTTGGACGATGTCGCCTTCCTTGACCAGCAGGTCGCTGAGGATGCCGCCCTCAAGGCTCTGGATCACCTGCACCCGGCTGCTGGGGACCACCTTGCCCTCCCCGCGCGACACCTCGTCCACCGGCGCCCAGGCGGCCCAGCCGACGAAGACGGCGATGATGGCGACACAGGCCCAGAGGACGGGCCGCGCCGCCGGGTGCGCCTCGCCGACGCGCGAGCCGGACAACAGCCGCCGCAGCGCCTTCTCGTCGTGAACGGCCTCAAGCATTGGAGCTCCTCATCAGGGTCACCTGACCTCCGGCGTCACGCGGGCTGTCGCCGATGATGCGACCGCCGGACAGGGCGACGATGCGCTCCGCGACCGCCAGCGCCGCCCGACGGTGGGTGGCGATCACCACCGTCCGGCCTGCGGTCCAGGTCTGCAGGAAATCGACGACCCGGCGTTCGTTGGTCTGGTCATACGCGGCTGTCGGCTCGTCCATCAGGACCACACGCGGGTCCTGCAGGAACAGGCGCGCCAGAGCGACGGCCTGCCGTTGTCCGCCAGACACACTGCGCGAACCCGCCAGCGGCAGATCGAGCCCGGCGGGATGGGCGCGGGTGAACGCCCCGAGGCCGACCACATCCAGCGCCTCCAGCAGTTCGGCGTCCGACCGCGCGGCGCCGTCCAGGGTCAGGTTCTCGCGCAGGGTGCCGTGGAACAGGGCGTTGTCCTGCGGCAGGTAGCCGATGGCCCGCCGACGGTCGGCGGGGTCGATCTGCGCCAGGCTGACATCATCCATCAGCACCGCCCCGGTCGAGGGATCCGCCCAGCCCGACAGCGCCCGCAACAGGGTCGACTTGCCCGCGCCATTGCCGCCGATCAGCGCGATCCTTTCGCCCGCCGCGATCTCCAGCTTGGGCACGATCAGGATCGGCGGCGCCTCCGGATCAGGCCGGACCTGCAGATCCTGAACGACCAGCCGCCCATGCACTTCCGGCAGGCGAGTGAACTGACGCCCCACAGGGCGTTCGACCGGCGAGGCCATCAGCTGATCCAGCCCCTCCAGCGCCACCTTCACATGCTGCCAGCGGGCCAGGATGCCGGTGAACTGGGTGGTCGGGGACACGGCGCGGGAGACCAGCAGCGAACAGGCCACCAGGGCGCCCATGGTCATATGGCCGGCGGCGATCTGATAGACGCCGATCAGGATCACACCGACGAAGGCGAACTGCTGGGCGGCGGAGGCGCACAGGGTCAGGGCGGTGGAGATGTTGCGCCCCTTGGCCCCGGACTCGGCCAGTTGATCGGACAGCATCTCCCACAGGCGCAGGCTTCGGCCCTCGGCGCCGGTCGCCTTGACGGTCTCCAGATGCTCGACGGTCTCCAGCAGGAGCCCCTGCTTCACGGCCCCTTCACGCAGGTTGTCGCGGGACAGGGCGGCCATGCGCTTCTGCAGCAGCAAGGCCGGAACCACCATCAGCACCACTGCAGCGGCCGGCGCCAGAACCACCGGCCCGCCGAGCAGGAAGATCACCCCCAGGAACGCGATGATGAAGGGGGCGTCGCTGAGCGCCGCCAGCGTCGAGGAGGTGAAGAACTCCCGCACCGTCTCGAACTCCCGGACCTGGGCGGAGAAGGCGCCGGTCGAGCCGGGACGGGCCGACAGCCGGATCTGCATGACCTGCTCGAACAGCCGCGAGGACAGTTGCAGGTCCAGCTTCCGGCCTGTGACATCCAGCAGATGGGCCCGGAGCATGCGCAGCAGCCACTCCGCCGCGACCGCGAGGGCGACGCCGCTGGCCAGCACCCAAAGGGTGCCGAAGGCGGAGGTGGGCACGACCCGGTCATAGACCTGCATCGAGAACAGGGAGGTCGCAATGGCCAGAAGGTTGGCGAACACCGCCGCCGCCCCGACCTCGATCAGCGAGGGCCAGGCGTCGCGGATCGTACCGCGCAGCCAGTGGCGGGGCGCGGCCTTGGCATAGCCTCCGGCTCGCTCGTCGCCGGCGTAGAGCGGGCGGGCGAAGATGATGACACCGCCATGCAGGGGCCGCACCTCGGCCCAGGGCGTCCGCACCTCGCCGCCGCCGGTCTCCGGGCTCAGCAGGATCGCCTCGTCCCCGTCACGGCCGGCCAGCACGACGGCTCGCCCGTCATTCATCAGCAGCAGGGCCGGCAGCAGGCTCTCCGGCGCCTCTGCGGCCGCCATCCGAACGGCCCGCGCGGCGAACCCCGCCCGCCGCATGGCCTTCTCGACCTCCTCCAGAGGCAACCGGCCCTCGCGCAGGGGCAAGCCGTCTCCCAGTCGGGCGACGGTGACCTGCCGTCCCAGCCGGGCCGCGAGAAGGCAAAGCCCCTCCCGCAGGGGATCACCCGAAGACGCGGCGACCGCGCTGTCCCACGCAAGCGTCATGGCGTCTCCACCGGCATCTGCATCTGGTCCCCCGCCATGGCCCGGGTCAGCAGGCCCAGTTGGGCGGCGACGCGGTACTGCAGGCGCAGGCGTTCGATATTCAGGTCGATCAGCTGGCGTTCGGTTTCGAACCGCTCGGTGTCCATGATCACGAGATCCTGGATGTCGCGCCGCCCAACGATGAACTGCTCCTGATAGAGGCCGCTCACCGCATCGGCCTGCTCGACCTGGGTCTGAAGCGCGGCGATGCGCGCGGCGAGTGCGGCGTCCGAGCGGATCAGGGATTCGACCAGACGCTGAAGGTCGCGACCGACGCCTTCGGCCTCCCATCGCGCCGCCTCACGGCGCTGCATCGCCAGCTTGGGCCGCTGCAGGGCGCTGAGCCCCTGCTGGGTGTCCATGCGGAAACGCACGGCGACCGCGCTGTCATCGACCATCCGGCCGCCGATCTCACGGCGTTGCAGCGATCCTTCCAGATTCAGGCGGGGGAAACGGGCGGCGCGGGCCTCGCGCACGCCACCGTCGGCGATGTCGACGCCGAGGCTGGCCTTGCGGAACAGGGGCGCGGCGGCGATCGCCGCCTCAAGCGCGCCCTCCTCCCGAACGGAGTCCATGAAGGTCGGCGCTTCCGGCAGACTGACGCCATTGGCCGGTGTCCCCACCAGCAGGTCATATCGATCCAGCGCCTCGGCGAGCTCGCCTTCGATCGTCGCCCGTTGTCCGCGGGCCGTCGCGATCGCCAGGGCGACCCGTCCGCTTTCGCTCTGATCCGAATAGCGCCCCTCGACCCGGGTCTGCGCCATGTCGGCCAGTTCCTGCAGTCGGGCCAACTGATCATCAATCACGGTCAGCCGCGCCCGGCCACTGGCGATGTCCATCCAGGTCTCGACGATCTCGAGGGCGGCGTCATCGCGCACCACCTCGAGATTGGCCTGCTGTCGGGCCAGAAGGGCGCGGCGCTGATCGACCTGCCCCGCCGTCTCGCCCCAGTCCATCAGGGTCTGGGTCAGCGTGACGTCGTAGCCGAGCCCCGCGGCGGCCGGACCACTGGAGGCGTTGAGCGCGGGCAGGTAGCCGTTGCGCGCCATCTCGACCTCGGTCGCGGCCTGGCTGACCTCGACCTCGGCCAGCCGCACCTCCGGATGCCGGGCCAGCGCGCGCAGGACGGCGTCGCCCAGAGGATCTGCCCACGCGGGACAGGCGAGGCCGCACAGCACGATCGCCGCCGCCACACCCTGTCCTGTCACGCGGGCCGACCGCCTCACGGATGCACGACCAGATCGTCTTCCGGCGGCGGGGGAACCCAACCGGAATAGTCGCTGCCCGCCGCTTCGGGCGCCGGCGGCAGAACCATGGGCTCCTCTTCACCGATGGTGTCCGGCGCATCCTCGCCCCAGGCGTCGATCCAGCCGGAGGCGTCGAAGGCCGGATGTTCGACAGGCGCGCCCTCAGGCGTCCACTGGCGATCGTGTTCGAAGCCGAGGCTGATCGTGTCCTCATCGCTCGCGCCCAGTCCGCGAGGATGACGCAGTCCACCGGACGAGATCAGGTCATCCGCGAAGTCCGGGACGCCCGGACGCACCTGCGGATCATCGCCGCCGGCCAGAACCTTGCTGACCACCTCATCGGACAGGGCCGGTCGAACTTCCGGTCGGGCGTCTTCTCCGGCCGACTTGCTGACCGGATCGTCCGACACGGTCGGTCGCACCAGCGGTCCTTCGTCGGAGAAGGCGGACTTCTCTTCCGCCATGACCGGCTGCACCAGCGGGATCGCCGCGTCCGGTCCGTCCAGACTGTTCAGCGCATTGACGTTGACGACGGAGCCGATCACCGCAGAACTGCTCAGACCCAGAGCATCCGTGGCGGTGATGGTCAGGGCGTTGAGCAGGTTCAGGCTCAGCGTCGAGGCCGAAAGCAGCCCGCCGTTCAGATCGGTCAGGTGGATGCTCTCGAGGAAGCGGTTGATCGCGACATTGTCGATCACTCCGCCGTCCAGCGCCGTGACGCTGATCCGGGCGCTCGGCGCGACGATGCCGAGCAGACCCGACGAGCGCGTGACCTCGACATGCAGACCGTACTGGGCCGCCAGGGCCTGCGAGTAGGCGAAGGTCAGCGGCGACAGGCTGACCGACACCAGCGGCGCGAACTCCACCTCGACGCGGCTGAGGTTGTTGTTCGCATCCGCCGCCAGCAGGTCCTGGCTGTTGAGGTTCAATCCCAGCGCGCCCAGACCGATCAGACCGAGCAGGTTCTGGGCGGCGGCCTCGACCACTGGCGCGACATTGCCGGCCAGCGGCGGCAGGGGCGTCACCCCACCGGTGTTGATGCTGACACCGCCGCCGGCGGCCGTGTCTCCGTCGCCGTCAACAGCCGAACCGCCGATGGTCAGGGTGTTGGGCGCGGTGGAGCCATCGACGGCGAGGGTGTCGACGATCAGCTTGCCGCGCGCCAGCAGGTCCGCGAGGATCGCCTGATCCGTCCCGTGCCCGGTCACCAGATCCACGTTGGACAGCAGGATGGTCTGGTTCGCGCCGCTGGCGGTCGATGAACCGAAACCGCCGACGAAGCCGCCCGTGGTGCTGATGTGAACCAGCGTCCCGTTGGCCGTCAGCTGGAAGTGGATGTAGTTGGACAGGTTGCCGGGGTTGTTGCCGATCCGGCCTTCTCCGACCAGCAGGCTGGACAGGTCCAGCACATCCCCGCCCAGGTTCAGGCTGGCGACGTTGAAGTCCTGGATGATGTCGGCGGCGGGCTGGGCGATGGTGCCCTGGTCCCCCGCTTCCCAGCGGAAGACATCGCTGCCCGTGCCGCCGTTCAGGATGTCGTTGCCGTGTCCGCCGATCAGCAGGTCATTGCCGGCGCCGCCGTTCAGCCTGTCGTTGCCCGAACCGCCGCGCAGGATGTCATTGCCCAGTCCGGCGTTCAGCACGTCGTCGCCGCCGTAGCCATACATCCGGTTGTCCAGCGCCGCGCCCGTCCCGGCGTCGGACGCCGTGTGGGTTTCGCCCGAAGCCGAGCCGGTGATGATCTGGCTGATCTGGCTGCCGCCCAGCAGTCCGGACAGGACACCGAGACTGGCCAGGCTGCTGTTCGATGCAGCGGTGACCTGTCCCGCCAGATCCGTTGCGGTGATGCTGAGGGTCTGGGCGACATTCAGATCCAGCAGGCCCGAAAGACCGCCGCTGATGGTGATCGATCCCAGGAACTCGTTGAGCTTCAGATTATCGACCGCGCCGCCGCCGATGGCGGTGATGGTCAGCTGCGACGAGCCCGGCAGCAGGAAGGTATTGGCCTGCACCACCGACAGCCCCAGCTCGGCCGCGAGGGCGGCGTTGTAGCTGAAGGTCTTCAGCCCCAGACCGATCGCCGCCGAATAGCGAACAACCACCGAAGCAAGGTCATTGTTGGCGTCGGACGCCGTGAAGAACTGCTGCTGACCCAGCTGGATCAGCCCCAGCACATTGGCATCGACCAGTCCCAGCAGGCCATTCCCGCCGCCCAGCGTCACCGTCGGGCGCACCGAGGCGGGAATGGCGGCGTCCTGACCCGTGACCTGCACCCGGTATTCGCCGGTTTCGAAGTCGACCGAGATGGCCTCCCCCCGGACGGTGGACACCGACAGCATCCCGTCACGCACGCCATACGACAGGATGGTCGTGTTGCTGCCCGAGACGCTGACGGTGTCGGTCGCCGGGTTCCAGGTGAAGGTCCGGCCATCGACGGTGACTGAGGTCATCCGCCCGCCGTCCGCGCCGAAGCTGTCGATCAGTTCGCCGACGATGACGCCCGGCGCCGTCGGCGTCAGGGTCACCGGCGCATGAGGCTGCGGCACGCCGTCCACGATGGTCAGGCCGATGGAGCCGGTCGCCGTGCCGGTCGCATCCGTCACCGTGACGCCGATCTGCGTCGCCAGACTGGCGGCGTTGGCGCCGAGGTGATCCACCCCGTCCAGCAGGGTGATCCGGTACTGGCCCGAGCTGTTGATCGTGGCCCGGATGACCTGACGACCGCCCGCGGAGCCGACAAGGGCGCCGGTTCCATCAATGGCCCAGGTGATCGCCACCCCCTGCGACGTCAGAGGCGTCGCCGGCGCCTGCAGCGCCACGGTGACGGCGCCGGTCGTGCCGGTGATCGGGATCGTGCCCACGATCTCCTGCCCCAGCGTCGCCTCGCTGACGCTGGCGGAGGTCTGGCCGATGTTCACCGGCACGGTGTCCACCTCGAAATTCAGCAGGGTGGACGGTGCCGACGGGTTGCCCGACGGGTCCCGGATGATGGCGCGGGCCGTGAACAGGCCGTCCGCCAGATTGGCCGAGATCGGAATGGTCACCGAACCGGCGCTGATGTTGGCGGCGCTCAGGACGATCGGGATGTTCTGGACCGTCGCCCCGTGGGTCAGGGTCAGGGTCAGGGTGTCGCCCGCCTGCGCGCCGGCGGTCAGGGTGACCACCGCCGACACGCCGGAGCCCAGCTCCGTGGAGGTGATCAGGCCGTCCGACGCCGCGGCGATGGACAGGCCCGGGGCTTGCGTCCCGAGCGGGCCGCCCGGCCCCAACAGGTCCGCCGCATAGGCGCGGCTGCCCGTGATCAGGCCGACATTGCCCGCCGCATCGCTGGCCGCGACACGAACGCCGAGGCTGCCGCCGGTCAGGGCTGCGCCGGGCACGCTGATGGAGAAGCCGCCGCCCGCCAGCACCGTGCCGGTGAAGGTGGCCGCGCCCGCCGTCAGGGTCACCAGGTCGCCGACGCGATACTCGCCGGTCACCTGACCGGTGACCGTCACGGCGCCCTGCGACTCCGTGATGTTGACGATGTCGTCGCCGGCGATGGCGTTCAGCGTAACCGAGGTGGTCGAGCCGTTCGGCGGGGTCACGTCGATGGGAAGGATGCTCGTCGAGGAGGACACATTGCCCGCCGCATCCACCGCGGCCAGTTGGCCGCTGAAGTTGGCCGGAACCGCGCCGCCCGCGAAGGCGGTGGCGGGGATGGTCCAGGTTCCGTTCACCCCGACCGTCGCGGTGATCGGCTGACCGGCGCCGTTCAGCACCGGCGAGCCGGAGCCGTCCAGCAAACGGATGACCGCGCCCGGCTCGCCCGAGCCGGACAGTCCGGGCACCCCGGCGCTGATCAGCACCGGCGCCGTCGGGGCCGAGAGATCGACGCCATAGGCGTGGGGTATCGTGACCGTCGCCGTATTGCCGGCGGCGTCCACCGTCGAGACCGCGACCGTCAGGCCGGTCGAGGCCGCCAAGGCCGAGCCCGCCACGCCGACCGACCAGGTTCCGCCCGCCAGGACAGTCGTGGAGGCCGTGACGCCGTTGCTCAAGGTCACCGTGACCGTGTCTCCGACGCGGTACTCGCCCGTCACCGTGCCGGAGATGGTCTGGCTGGCGGCGGCTTCCGCGATGTTCAGCACATTGTCCGCCGTGACCGAGGCCACGGTGACGCCGAGGGTCACTACGCCATCCACCGGGCCGACCGGCGATGCGGCGACATTCCCGGCCGCATCCGTCGCCTGCACCGAGCCGGTGAAGCCATTCAGACTGGCCGACAGCCCTGCGGCGGGCAGACTCCAGGCGCCGGCGCCGTCCGCCGTGGTCGAGCCCACCGTCTGGCCGGAGGCATTGCGGATGACGATGGTCGCCCCCGCTTCCGCCGTCCCCGACAGGCCGGTTCCGTTGGCCACCGTGATCACCGGCGCCGCCGTCGTCAGGTCCACGGTATAGGGCTGGACGTCCGTCACGGAGACGGTGTTGCCCGAGGTGTCCGTCGTGGTCGCCGAAGCGGTGACCGAGGTCGAGCCCCGCAGCTCGGCCCCGGTGAAGGAAACGGTCCAGCTTCCGTCGGCGGCCAGGGTCGTGGTGCGCGAAACGCCGGTGGACAGGGTGATCACCACCGTATCGCCCGCGTTGAACTCGCCGACCGCACGGCCGGACACGCCGACCGAGGCCGCGGCGCCTTCGACGCCGTTAAGCACATTGTCCGCCGTGATCGGATTGACCACCAGGGTCAGGCTGATGTCGCCATCGACCGGACCGACGCTGGTTTCGGACTCATTGCCCGCCGCATCGACGGCGCGCACCGAACCGGTGAAGCCGTCCAGACCGCCGGGCAGAAGACCCGCCGGGATCGTCCAGGTTCCGTTCGCGGCGACCGTCACCTGGATCGGCTGGCCATTGGTCCCGATGACCGGGGAGCCGTTCGAATCCAGCAGGATCACCGCGCCGGGCTCGGCAGTGCCGCTGAGGCCCGAGCCGTTCGCCGCCGTGATGACCGGTGCCGGGGTGGAGCCGTCGATCGGGCCGATCGAGGCCGTCGCGGTATTGCCGCTGGGATCGGTCGCCTGAACCGCGCCGGTGAAGCCGTCCAGCGAAACCGGAACCTGGACCGCGGGAATGCTCCAGACACCGTTGCTGTCCGCAACCGCCGTCACCGGCACGCCGCCGTTCAGGACAGGCAATCCACCGCCGTTCAGCAGGGTGACGGTCGCGCCGGCCTCCGCCGTGCCGGTCAGTCCGTCGCCATTGGCGCCGGTCAGCACTGGCGTGGTGGTGACGCCGTCAATGGTCGTGACCGGGGTCGAGGTCTGGTTGCCCGCCGTGTCCACGGCCGTGACCGTGCCGGTGAAGCCGTTGATTCCGCCGGGGATGGCGGTCGAGGGAATGGTCCAGCCCCCGCCGGGGCCCGTCGTCACTTCGGCGACAGGCGCTCCTCCGGGTCCGGTCAGGACGATGGTCACGCCCGGCTGCGCCGTGCCGGTCAGTCCGCCGCCATTCGCCGTGGTGATCACGGGCGCCGCGGGCGGGGTGACATCCACGATGAAGGTGTGGGTGTCCTCCACCGTGACCGAGTTGCCCGAGCCGTCGGTGGTCGTGGTCGAGACGGTCACCGAGGTCGAGGCGGCAAGGGCGGAACCGGCGAAGGTCGCGGTCCAGCTGCCGTCGGCGCCGATGACGGCCGTGGTCGTGGCCCCATTGGAGAGCACCAGCGTCACGGTCTGGCCGACGGTGTAGTCGCCGATGGCCGAACCGGTGATGCTGACCGCGCCCGCCGTGGACTCCGCCAGATTGACGATGTTGTCACCCGCCACCGCGATGACGTTCAGGGAGACGGTGACCTCGCCGTCGATCGGGCCGACGCCGACGCTGGCGCTGTTGCCGGCGGGATCGACCGCCCGGACGGAACCGGTGAAGCCGTCCAGCCCGCCGGGCACCAGCCCCGCCGGAATGCTCCAGGTGCCGTCCGGCGCGACAGTGACCTGGATCGGCTGTCCGTTCGTCCCGTTGATCGGCACGCCGTTCACATCCAGCAGGATGACGGCGCCCGGCTCGGCGGTACCGGTCAGGCCCAAGCCGTTGGCCGAGTTGATGACCGGGGTCGCGATGCCGCCGTCCACCGGGCCGACGCCGGCGGAGGCGGTGTTCCCCGCCTGATCGGTCGCGCTGACCGTACCGGTGAAGCCGTCAAGGCTGGTCGGCAGGCTGGAGGCCGGAATGGACCAGCCGCCCGAGGCGTTCGCCGTGACCGTCACGGGATTGCCCAGCGTATCCAGCACCGGCGTACCGCCCGCGCCGATCAGGGTGACGGTGGCGCCGGCCTCCGCCGTGCCGGTCAGGCCCAGACCATTGGCGGTCTGGATCGTCGGGGTCAGGGTCGAACCATCGACGGGACCGACCGAAGCCGTCGCCGTATTGCCTGCGGCATCCACCGTGCGCACCGAACCGCCGAAGCCGTCCAGTCCGCCCGGGATCGCCGAGGCCGGGATCGTCCACTGTCCGTCAAACCCGACGGTGACCGTGGTGATGGGCGTACCTCCCGCCGTCAGCAGGGTCAGGCTCACCCCCGGCTCCGCCGTGCCGGACAGGCTCAGACCATTGGCGTTGGTGATGACCGGCGTCTCGGCCGTGACATCCACCTGATAGGGCCGCGCGGCGGACACGGTGACGGCGTTCCCCGCCCCGTCCTCGGCACTCATCGTCGCCGTGATGTTGGTAGACGCGGCCAGAGCCGAGCCCGGGATCTGCACGCTGAAGCTGCCGTCGGCCAGCAGGGCGGCCGTATAGGTCACGCCGGGCGCGAGGGTCAGGGTGACGACCTCGCCGGCGACATACTCGCCGGTGGCGTGGCCGGTGATCGTCACCGTCCCGCCCGCCTCGGCGGCGTTGATGACGCCATCGGCGGTGACCGCGTCCAGCGTCAGCGAGACCGAGACCGAACCATCGACGGGTCCGACCGAAGCGGCAGAGACATTGCCCGCCGGATCCACGGCCTGCACCGAGCCGATGAAGCCGTCGAGGCCGCCGGGCACCAGGGCCGCCGGAATGGTCCAGGTGCCGTCCGGCGCGACCGTGACGCTGATCGGCTGGCCGTCCGTGCCGAGCACCGGCTCTCCGTCGGAGCCCAGCAGGATGACGGCGCCGGGTTCCGCCGTACCGGACAGACCTCCGCCATTGGCGGCGGTGACCACCGGCACGGGCGTCGCTCCGTCCACCGGTCCCACCGTCGCGGTGGCGACATTCCCGTCGATATCCGCGGCTTGCAGCGAGCCGGTGAAGCCGTCGAGCGAACCGGGGAACAGGGACGCCGGCAGGGTCCAGGCGCCGTTGGCGTCGGCGGTCACCGTGACGGGTGCGCCGCCGGGGCCGGTGACGACCACGCCATTGGCGTCAAGCAGGGTCAGGACGGCATTCGCTTCCGCCGTGCCGGACAGGCCTGCACCATTGGCGCTGGCGATGACCGGAGCGCTGGTTTCGCCGTCCACGGGACCGACGCCCGACGGGGTGGCGTTGCCTGCGGCGTCGATCACGGTCAGGGAGCCGGTGAAGCCGTCCAGCCCTCCCGGCACAAGGGTGTTCGGAATGGACCAGGCGCCGTCGGACCCCACCGAAACCGTGGTGATCAGGACGCCGCCGCCGTCGCGCAGCTCCAGCGTCGTGCCGGCCTCTGCCGAACCGGACAGCCCCGTCCCGTTGGCGATGGCGACCACCGGGGCGGCGGGCGCGGACAGATCGAGGCTGTAGCTGTGACCGCCCTCAACCGTAACCGAGTTACCCGAGGTGTCCGTGGTTGTGATGCTGGCGGTGGCCAGGGTCGAACCCGCCAGATCGGATCCGGCGAAGGTCACCGTCCAGGTCCCGTCCGGGGCGACCTGACCGGTCGCCTGGACGCCCGTGCTCAGGGTCACCGTCACCTCGTCTCCGGCGGTGAAGTCGCCGGTGACCAGACCCGTCACCGCCACCGAACCGCTGGCCGCCTCGGCGATGTTCAGGACATTGTCGCCCGCCACCGTCAGCACGCTGATGGTCACCGACACATCGGCGTCGATCGGCCCCACCGGGGTGGTCGCCGTATTGCCGGACAGATCGACCGCGCGCACCGAGCCCGTGAAGCCGTCGAGCCCCGGGATGTCCGCGCCATCAATGGTCCAGAAGCCGTTCGCGTCCGCCGTCGCCGTCACCGGCACGCCGCCGTTCAGCACCGGCTGACCCGAGGCGTCGAGCAGGGTCACCGTCGCATTGGCTTCCGCCGTACCGGTCAGACCCAGCCCGTTGGCGCCCGTGATGACCGGCGCGAGGGTCGATCCGTCAATCGGGCCGACCGTGGACACCGCGGTATTCCCCGCAACGTCCGTGGCCCGAAGCGAGCCCGAGAACTGGTCCAGTCCGCCAGGCACCGCCGAGGCGGGCACACTCCAGGCGCCGTTCTGGTCCGCAATCGCGGTGACGGCCACGCCGCCGTTCAGGATCGGCTGGCCCGAGGCGTTCAGCAGGGTCACGGTCGCACCCGCTTCCGCCGTGCCGGACAGCCCCTGCCCGTTCGCGCTCAGGATCACCGGCGCCGAGGTCACGGCGTCGACCGTGAAGGCCAGTGAGGGCGATGTGGTCGAAGCCACGCCGCCGGCGTCCGTGATGATCGCGGTCGCGGAATAGCCGCCGTCGGCGAGCGGGCCGCTGACCGTGAACTCGATCACGCCCGCCGCGATCTCACCCGCGGTAAGGACGCGCGACAGGACGATCGGCGCCCCGCCCGTGACGATGGTCAGGGTGGTGGTGTCGCCCGCCTGGGCGCCCGGCGTCAGCAGGACGCGGACCTGGATCCCGTCCGCCAGCTCGGCGCCGTTCACGCCGCCCGCCGCCTCGCCGATGACCACGGTCGGGGCGTCCGTTCCCAGAGGGCCGCCGGGGAAGGTCAGGTCCGGCGCGGTCGCCGAGACCGGGCCCGAGGGGTTGCCGGCCGGATCGGTCTGGATGGCCGTCACGACCTCGCTGGCGATCAGCGCCGGCGACAGGGGGACGGTGAAGGTGCCGTCGGCGTTGACCACCGCCGTGCCCAGCACCGCGCCGCCGGGGCCGCGCACGGTCACCGTCGCGCCCGCTTCGCCGACGCCGGTCACGGACGCGCCGTCATCCGCCACGTCCAGATTGACGATCAGGCCCGGGGCGGTCGTATCGGGCGCCGCCGCGGTTCCGGGCGCCGACGTGCCGCCGGCGTCGGTCAGGGTCACCGAAACGATCTCGCCATTGCTCAGGGCCGGCTGGATCGAGATGGTGAAGGTGCCGTCCGTGGCCACCTGCCCCGTGCCGATGATGGCTCCGCCGGGGCCACGCACAGTGACTGCGGCGCCGGGCTGGCCGGAGCCGGTGACGGAAGCGCCATTGTCCGCGACATCCACATTCGTCGGGGCCAGCGGGGGCGTGAGATCCGGCGCGAGCGCGGTCACCGGCAGCGAGGCGCCGCCGCCGTCACTCAGGGTGACGGAGACCGTCTCCGCATTGGTCTGGGCCGGTTGCAGCGGAATGGAGAAGGTGCCGTCCGCCGCCACCACGCCGGTGCCGATGACCGCGCCGCCGGGATCGCGCACCGTCACCGTGGCGCCGGGTTGGCCGGAGCCGGTGACGAAGCCGCCGTTGTCCGAGACATCGACATTGGTCGGCGCCGGCGGAGCGAACAGGTCCGGCGCCACGGCCTGGGCCGGGGGCGACACGCCTTCCGCATTGGCCTGGGTCACCGAGACGGTCTCGCCGTTGACCAGCGGCGGCGCCAGGGTGATCGAGAAAGTCCCGTCAGCGGCCACAAGGCCCGTGCCGAGGATGACGCCGCCGGCGCCGCGCACCGTGATGCTGGCGCCCGGCAGGCCGGAGCCCGTCACCGCGGTGCCGTCGTCCGCCACATCAACATTGGTCGGGGCGGCCGGAGCCGCAGGGTCCGGCGCGGTGGCGGTGGCGGCGGGAGACACATTGCCCGCGGCGTCGGCTTGGGTGACGGACAGGACCTGCCCATCGGTCTGGGCCGGCTGGATCGCGATCGAGAACGTGCCGTCGGCGCCGACGACGCCCGTGCCGAGCACGGCGCCGCCGGGTCCACGCACCGTGACGGTCGATCCCACCACACCCGATCCGGTCACCGTCGCGCCGTCTGCGGAGATGCCCAGATCGGTCGGCGCCGGGGGCGCGGTCACGTCGGGAGCGGTGGCGGTGGCGGGCGGCGACACGCCCTCGGCGTTCGCCTGGGTCACCGAAACGACCTGCCCGTCGAGCAGCGCCGGCTGGATCATAACGGAGAAGGTGCCATCGGCGGCGACAACGCCGGTCCCCAGAATGGTGCCGCCGGGGCCGCGCACGGTGACGCTGGCGCCCGGCAGGCCCGAACCGGTCACGGTCGCGCCGTCGTCGGACACATCCACATTGGTCGGGGCCGCCGGCGCGTCGAGGTCCGGCGCCACGGCGGTTGCGGGCGTCGAGATGTTCCCGGCGGCGTCCGCCTGGGTGACGAAGACCGTCTGGCCGTCCGTCAGCGCCGGGGAAATGGAGATCGAGAAGGTCCCGTCCGCTCCGACGACGCCCGTGCCGAGGATCGCGCCATTGGTGCCGCGCACGGTCACGGGGGCACCGACGATGCCGACGCCGGTCACCGTGTCGCCGTCAGCCGAGACCGCGACCTCGGTCGGTGCGGGCGGGGCGGTGACGTCGGGCGCGACGGCGGTCGTCGGGGGCGACACGCCCTCCAGATTGGCCTGGGTGACCGACACGGTCTCGCCGTTGATCTGGGCCGGCTGGACCACGACCGAGAAGGTTCCGTCCGCCGCCACCAGACCCGTGCCGATGATCTGTCCGTCAGCGCCGCGAACCGTCACCGTCGCGCCGGGCAGGCCGGAGCCTGTCACCAGGACGCCGTCGTCCGACACCTCGACATTGGTCGGCGCGGGGGGAGCGTCCAGATCCGGCGCGACGGCGGTTCCCGGGGAGGAAACATTGCCGCTGGCGTCCGCCTGCGTCGCCGACACGACCTGTCCGTCGGTCAGGGCGGCCTGCAGCGGAATGGTGAAGCGTCCATCGGGACCGACGACAGCGGTCCCCAGCACCGCGCCGCCGGGGCCGCGCAGTGTGACAGTGAGACCCACGACGCCGAAGCCCGTGACCGTCGTTCCGTCCGCCGAAACCTCAACGCCCGTCGGCGCGGGCGGAGCGGTGGTGTCCGGCGCCGTCGCCGTCACCGGCGGTGAGGCGCCGCCGGCGTCCGACTGGGTCACGGACAGAATCTGCCCGTCGAGCTGGGCCGGCTGGATGGCGACGGTGAAGGTTCCGTTGGCCGCCACCACGCCCGTGCCGATGATCTGCCCGTCCGGGCCACGCACGGTGACCGTCGCCCCGGGCTGGCCGGAGCCGGTCACGGTCGCGCCGTTGTCCGAGACGTCCACATTCGTCAGGGCGACCGGCGGGGTCGTATCCGGCGCGGTCGCGGGGGTGGTCGGGGAGTTGTTGCCCGCCGCATCGGTCAGGCGAACCGTCACGCCCTCCCCGTTGGTCAGCGGAGCGGTGAGCGTGATGGTGAAGGTTCCGTCCGCACCGACGACGCCTGTCCCGATAGCCGTGCCTGCGGCGTTGAACACCGTGACCGTCGTGCCGACTTCGCCCCGTCCGCTGATCTGGCTGCCCGCAGGGTTGAACGCGAGGTTGGTCGGGGCCGCCGGCGGCGTGGTGTCCACCGGAGGTGTCGTCGGACCGCCGTCATCACCTCCACCGCCGCCGCCGGCCACGGCCGCAATACCCGCGACCCCGCCGAGCCCGCCCAGGATGGCGCCCATCCCGAGACCGCCACCCGTCGCGGCGGCCGCGGCGGCTTCCGAGGTCAGGCTGATGAAGGGGGACAACGCACTCTCGACGACGAAGCCGAGGCGCAGGGGACCATCCGCGATTGCGCCCGACGTATCGACCAGCACCAGCCGGTCTTCAGCGTTCTCCAGATACAGCCGGCGCGGCGTCGGCCCCTCGAAGAACCCTTCAAGCCTCAGCACCTGCCCGTTGGCGTCGACCAGGATCAGGTCCGCGCCCTCGCGGTGCAGCGACGCGACCTCCGAGGCGTGCAGGTTCAGATAGACATCATGTGAGGACCGGACATCGAGGGCGCCGCGCACGTCCAGCGTCGGGGTCGGTTCGGGAGCATGCCCCCGCTGCGTCAGCTTGGCTTCGGTTGAAAGCTCCGCCCCCCGCGTGTCGCGATCCTGCATGGCCATCCCTCCTCCGGCGCCCGATTCTCGGGCTTGGGGAAAAGTTCTCGCATGACGCGAAGCCACCGTCGTCCGTAGTTGTACTGAGGACCGCTACGGGCGGAAATTCCGCAATTTTCAATAGGTTAACAGAAGGTTTCCGGTGCCATACGGACTTGACGGCGCATTAATCCTGACGGCCGGAAATGCGACTCATCGGAGGTTGCGCGACAGATATGGAAACGTTGAGTTCGCGAAACGCCTGTTTCGAAACTCACGCTCCAGCGGCACAGTCCGGTCACACCTTCTGTCCCCCCCCTCAAAGACCGGAAAGCACCGTCATGGCCCTTGATCCCGAAATCACCGACAACCGCGAAACCCGCCGCTACGAACTGACGGTCGAGGGACAGACCTCTGTGGTCATGTACAACGAGGTGGGCGGCGGCCTGCTGATCACCGAGACCATCGTCCCGATCCCGCTCGAGGGCCGCGGCATCGCCAGCCGGATGGCGAAACACGTCCTGACCGACATCCGCGACCGCAGCCTTGTGGTCCTGCCGACCTGCCCGTTCTTCGCCGGCTACCTCAAGAAACATCCGGAGTACGCCGACATCGTCCATCCCAGTTACCGTATCGCCCTGGGCCTCTAAGCGGGGAGCGAAACCCTCTCGCAAGAGTTGAAGGAATACGTAGAGTGGCCGGCTCCCCGTCTCGGGGAGTCGTCACTGAACGTGGGGCCTTCGTCCATGCGACAACCGGTTCTGGTATCTCGCCGCAACGCCGCGCTGCTGGTCACCGCCGTGGCCGCGATCATCGTCATCGCCCTCGGCGGGATCGGGCTGGAGCTGACGCGCGAGTTCAGTCGCGAAAGCGAGGTCCGCGCCGAGGTCGAACGCTCGCATGAGACCCGCAACCAGATCCTCAGCGTCTTCTCCCTGCTGCAGGACGCCGAGACCGGGCAGCGTGGCTATATCATCACCGGCGATGAGCGGTTCCTGCAGCCCTATAACGAGGCGGAGCAGAAACTCGCCGCGCAGGTCGCGCGACTGGAACGCCTCTACGCCACCCAGCCGGACCAGACCGCCGATGTCATCACGCTGAAGGCGCTGGTGGATCGCAAGCAGGCGACCCTGACCAACGGCCTGCGAACGCGCCAGCAACAGGGCCGCGACGCCGCCCTGGCCTATGTCGCCGCCGGCGAAGGCAAGGCGGCGATGGACGACATCCGCGTCGTGATCGACCGCATGGTCACCCACGAGGCCCGCGCCCTCGAAGGGCTGATCAATCGGGCGGAAGCCCGGGGCGCGGCGACCAAGCGGCTGGTCGCGGGACTGTTCGCCCTGCTGCTGATCACCGTCCTGGCCTCCTCCCTGCTGGGTTGGCGCTACATCCGGACCCGCCGCCTGCTGCTCGCCGAGGTGCGGACCACCGCCGCCCGGCAGGAGGCGATCTTCGACAGCGCTATCGATTCCATCCTCACCCTGAACCCCAGCGGCAGCATCGAGACGATGAACGCCGCCGCGACCCGCATGTTCGGCTGGTCCGGTCCTGAATTGGTCCGGCGCGACATCTCCGTCCTGCTCGACATGGACGGCGCTGCGGCGGGCGACCCCGCCAAGGGCTTCCTGGCCCGGCTCGGTTTCCGCGAAGGCGAGATGGGCGAAGGCGTGGTGCGCGAACTGACCGCCCGGCGGCGTGACGGCGAGATCTTCCCCGTCGATGTCGGGCTTAGCCTCATGCCCCTGCCGACCGGCATCCACATGGTGGCGGTCGTGCGCGACATCTCCGAACGGCGGCGTGTGGACGAGATGAAGCAGCAGTTCGTCTCGACCGTCAGCCATGAACTGCGCACCCCC
>JAVHYH010000216.1 GCA_031119155.1 Brevundimonas sp. | reverse complement strand
GTCCATCACCTGCAGCAGGATGTTGTAGATGTCCGGGTGCGCCTTCTCGATCTCGTCCAGCAGGACGACGGCGTGCGGGTGCTGGTCGACGGCGTCGGTCAGCAGGCCGCCCTGGTCGTGGCCGACATAGCCCGGAGGGGCGCCGATCAGACGCGAGACGGTGTGCCGCTCCATGTACTCGGACATGTCGAAGCGCAGCATCTCGATGCCCAGGGTGGACGACAGCTGCTTGGCGACCTCGGTCTTGCCGACGCCGGTCGGGCCGGAGAACAGGAAGGCGCCGATGGGCTTGTTCGGATCGCGCAGACCCGCCCGGGCCAGCTTCATCGCCGCCGAGACCTGATCGATGGCCGATTCCTGACCGAAGACCACGCGGTTCAGATCGGTCTGAAGCTCACGCAGGCTCTCGGTGTCGGACTTGGAGACCGACTTGGTCGGGATGCGGGCCATCTTGGCGATGACGGCCTCGACCTCCTTCTGGCCGATGACCTTCTTGCGCTTCGATTCCGGCAGCAGCATCTGCGACGCCCCCGCCTCGTCGATCACGTCGATGGCTTTGTCCGGCAGCTTGCGGTCGGTCATGTAGCGGGCCGACAGCTCCACCGCCGTGCGGATGGCGGCGTCGGTGTAGCGCAGCTTGTGGTGCCCTTCGTAGCTGGTCTTCAGCCCCTTCAGGATCTTGACCGTGTCCTCGATGGTCGGCTCGTTGACGTCGATCTTCTGGAAGCGACGAACCAGAGCGCGGTCCTTCTCGAAATGCTGACGGTACTCCTTGTAGGTGGTGGAGCCCATGCAGCGCAGCGAGCCCGAGGCCAAAGCCGGCTTCAGCAGGTTGGACGCGTCCATCGCCCCGCCGCTGGTCGCGCCGGCGCCGATGACGGTGTGGATCTCGTCGATGAAGAGGACCGCGTTCTCGTGGTTCTCCAGCTCCTTGACGACCTGCTTGAGGCGTTCCTCGAAGTCGCCGCGATAGCGGGTGCCGGCCAGCAGCGCGCCCATGTCGAGCGAGTAGATGGTGGCGCCTTCCAGGACCTCGGGGACCTGGTGCGTGACGATCTTGCGGGCCAGGCCCTCGGCGATGGCGGTCTTGCCGACGCCGGGATCGCCGACCAGCAGCGGGTTGTTCTTGGTCCGGCGGCACAGGATCTGGATCGAGCGCTCGACCTCGGCGTGGCGGCCGATCAGCGGGTCGATCTTGCCGTTGCGGGCCTTCTCGTTGAGATCGACGCAATAGGCCTCGAGCGCCTCACCGCCGGTCTTGGCGGCGGCGGCGTCCTCGGCATCCTCGGGACCGACGCCGGCGGCCTTGGCCGGACGGGTCTCGCCGGCGCCGGCCTTCTTGGCGATGCCGTGGGCGATGAAGTTGACCGCGTCATACCGCGTCATGTCCTGCTCCTGCAGGAAGTAGGCGGCGTGGCTTTCGCGCTCGGAGAAGATGGCGACCAGGACGTTGGCGCCCGAGACCTCCTCGCGGCCCGACGACTGGACATGGATCACGGCGCGCTGGATCACGCGCTGGAAGCCGGCGGTCGGCTTGGCGTCGTCGCCGTCCGAGGTCGCCAGCGCGGCCAGGTCGGTGTCGACGTAAAGGGTCAGGGCGGTCTTGAGCGCGGTCAGTTCGACGTTGCACGCCGTCATCACATTGGCGGCGTCCGGATCGTCGATCAGCGCCAGCAGCAGATGCTCAAGCGTCGCGTACTCGTGACGGCGCTCGTTCGCATAGTGCACCGCGCGGTGCAGGGTTTCTTCGAGAGGACGGGAAAATGAAGGCATAGGGAGGCTCCTCTCAGTCCTTTTCCATCGTGCATTGCAGCGGGTGCTGGTGACGGCGCGCCGTCTCGATCACCTGGGCGACCTTGGTTTCGGCCACTTCATAGGTGAAGACGCCGCACACCCCGACGCCATGCTGATGCACGTGCAGCATGATGCGGGTGGCGTCCTCGCGGCTCTTCTGGAAGAACCGCTCCAGCACATAGATGACGAACTCCATCGGCGTGTAGTCGTCGTTCAGGATCAGCACCCGATACAGCGAGGGCTTCTGAAGTTTCGGCCTGGTTTCGGTGATCGTGGCGGAGCCGGAGCCCTCGCCCTGATCGCCGATCTTGCGTGACGGCGGCATACTTTATCCGAGTTGGGAGAGTCGGATGGACAGATGGGAACTGTCCGATGGTTTTCCAGATGCGGCAAGTCACACATTAGAGTGGGCCGCGGACCGTCGGCCCTTCGGGACCTCCCGACCCGACGCGGCCTGGCGCTTCGCGCCGGCTGTCTCCTCCCTGTCGCGACAGCGATGGGGAGGTGGCTCCGAGCGCTTGCGAGGAGACGGAGGGGCTCTTCACGGCGCGCGCGGACAGAACCCCTCCGTCACGCCGCGAAGTCGCGGCGCGCCACCTCCCCACTGGCGACGCCAACGGGGAGGAGACCACGCTTTCCGTTTCCCTCACCCCCGCTTTCGCGCCTCCCGCAGCGCCCGTCTTCGATCCGCGCGGGTTTGGGGTCCGGGATCGAGGTCAGGTGGCGGCGGCGAAGGAAAAACCGGGTGCGATAGGTATGATGGGGATGAGGCCGCGGCGGCTTCGCGGGCCTCGATGGCGGCCTCGCGGGCGTCCAGATCGGCGCGGATGGTCTGGTGCAGGTCGACGCAGGCGTTGCGGTAGCCGCGCATGGCGCTGAGGGCGCCCCTCATCTCCATGCGGCGCTCGATCTCGGCGGCGCGGACCTCCAGCCGCGAGCGGACGTCGCGGTCGCGCAGGGCCAGGTTCATGATCCGGCCCCACTTCAGCGCCTCCTCGATCCGGCCCTGCTGCACCGCGTGGGTGACGCGGGCCGAGGCGATGCGGAAGGTCTCCTCCATGTCCGGGAGCGGCAGATCCCCGGTGGCGACCGGCTCGAACGGCTCGGGATCGGGCTGATCGGACCGCCGCCATTTCTGGCGCGCGGCGCGGCCCTTGAAGGTGGACAGGTTGAGATGGAAGCGCTCGCAGACCAGTTCTGCGGCGGCGCCGGCCAGATAGGCGTCGCGCGCGGCGTCCCATGTGGCGTCGGATCGGTGGGTGCGGGCCTGGGTCATGGCCGCAAGGATAAGGGGCCGATGCGTCAGAAATGGTCGTATGGGGGGCGGTGATCACCTCTCCATTCGCCCCCAAGCGAATGGAGAGGACAGACCGGCGCGTCAGCGACGGTCAGGCGAGGGCGGCTCCGTCAGGGCCGGGTTTGGCTTGAACACCGGTGTCGGCGGCCACTCACCCTCCACCTGCGCCGCCCCCACCTGATCGGCGAAGACGCCGATCTGTCCTCCCCATCGCCTTGAAGGGGCGATGGGGAGGTGAGCGTACACAGCCCGCAAAGCAAAAGGCCCCGGCGTTTCCACCGGGGCCTTCGCTGTCTTCTTGAGAAGAAGGACGCGCCTTAGCGGGCGGCCTGGAACTTCTCGACCGAGGCCGTGACGCGCTCGTTGATCGGCTGGAAGCTGTCCTTCACCGAGGCGGTGAAGACGTCGGTCATCTTCGACACTTCCGACAGATAGGTTTCGGCGGCCGACTTGGCCCACGAGGTCTGCAGCTCGATGAGCTCCTGGACCGAACGGGCGGCGCTCAGCGACTGGGCGGCGGCGACGCCGTCTTCCCAGCTCTTCTTGCCGTAGGCCAGCGAGGCGGCCGACAGGGTTTCGGCGCCCTTCTGGGCGGCGGCGGCCGAGGCGACCAGGGCCTCGACGTTCTTCTTGCCCTCGGCGTTCAGCTCGGCGAAGCCGGCGACGGACTTGTCGACGCCTTCACGGAAGGCCTTGGCGGCGCCAGCCTGGAACTTTTCGGCCTGGGCGGTGGTCTTGTCGACGGTCGCCTTGGCGGTGTCGGCGGTCTTCTTCACGGTTTCGGCGCTGTCGGCCATGGGAGTGTCTCCTGAACCTTGGGCGGCGGGGGCCGCTGAATGAAATTTCCCGCGACAGATGAATCCGTCACGACGTGGCTCATATGGTGCAAGTGCGAAAAGCGGTCAAGGGTTCATTGTGCGGTGCACAAAACTTTCATACCGACGTTCCGGCTACGCTTCACAAAGTCGTTGACGGCCCGTTTACCCTCATGAAACCCCCGGCGCGTGATGGTAGCCTTTCTGTTCAGCGTCACGCCGGGGGGCCGTCGTCGCGCTAAGAGATCGAGGCTCGCTTGCGTCTGACCGAACTGCTCCGCCGCGGATGGCTTTCGCTGGTTCTGGTCGCCGTGATGGTGGCGACGCCGGTCAGCGCGCCCGTCATGGGCGCCCAGGCCCAGACCAATCCGAGATACGCGGCCATCGTCGTGGACGCGGAGACCGGCGAGGTGCTGTTCGCGCGATACGCCGACAACCGCCGCTACCCGGCCTCCCTCACCAAGATCATGACCCTGTACCTGACCTTCGAGGCGCTCGAGGCGGGCCGGGTGCGTCTGGACGACATGCTGACCGTGTCCCCGCGCGCCGCCACGCAGGAGCCGTCCAAGCTGGGCCTGGGCGCCGGCGACCGGATCTCGCTGGAAGATGCGATGAAGGCCACGGCGGTGATCAGCGCCAATGACATGGCGGTGTCCGTGGCCGAACACGTCGCCGGTTCCGAGGCCCGGATGGCGGCGCAGATGACGCTGAAGGCGCGCGAGCTGGGCATGACCCAGACCCGCTTCGTGAACGTCAACGGCATGCCCGACGCCCGCCAGCTGAGCTCGGCGCGGGACGTGGCGATCCTGGCCCGGGCGGTCATGCGCGATTACCCGCAATACTATCGCTTCTTCGGCCTGCATGATTTCGAGTTCCGGGGCAGCACCCGGCGCAACACCAACGCCCTGCTGCGCGGCGGCGGCGGCTATGACGGGATGAAGACCGGCACCACCAACGCCTCCGGCTCGAACCTCGTGGTGTCGGCGGTGCGGGACGGCAAGCGCATCATCACCGTGGTGCTGGGCGGCCAGCGCTCGGCCAGCCGCAACGCCCATGTCGCGGCCCTGACCGACACCGGCTTCGAGGTGGTGCGCCTGCGCCGCCAGGGCGAGCGCATCCAGGTGGCCCAGACCTTCTTCGAGCAGCGCGGCTTCGGCAATACGCCCGACGACACCCTGCCGCCCGGCTCCGCTCCGGTCCAGTACGCCCAGCTGAACGACGACGATGAAGAGGCGAGCATCACCGCCATCCTCAACGCCGGAGCCTCAAGCGCCCCGCCCGCCGCCGCCCCGCCCGCAAGGACGCCCGCACGGACGCCGCCGCGCGCGGCCCCTGCCCCGGCT
>JAVHYH010000215.1 GCA_031119155.1 Brevundimonas sp. | reverse complement strand
GACCGGGGTGAAGATGGGCGCCAATCCGCCGCTGACCTTCGGCCCCGACGAGATCGGCCGCCTGAAGGAGATCGTGCTGGAGAACCAGGGCGTGGCGCGCGCCGGCGGGACCCTGACCCGCATCGACGGCTTCCGCGAGAAATACATCGCCGACATCGTGTCGAAGGTGAAATTGACCCGCCCGCTGAAGGTGGTCGCGGCCTGCGGCAACGGCACGGCGGGCGCCTTCGCCCCCGAGGCCCTGCGCCGGATGGGCGCCGAGGTGATCGAGATGGATACGGACCTCGACTTCACCTTCCCGAAGTACAATCCGAACCCGGAAGACCACGCCATGCTGATGCAGATGGCGGCCAAGGTGAAGGAGACCGGCGCCGACCTGGCCCTCGGCTTCGACGGCGACGGCGACCGCTGCGGCGTGGTGGACAACACCGGCGAGGAAATCTTCGCCGACAAGATCGGGCTGATGCTGGGCCGCGACCTGTCGGCGCTGCACCCGAACGCGACCTTCGTCGTCGATGTGAAGTCGACCGGCCTGTACAAGACCGACGAGGTGCTGAAGGCCAACGGCGCCGAGACCGTCTACTGGAAGACGGGTCACAGCTACATCAAGCGCAAGACGGCCGAGCTGGGCGCGCTGGCGGGCTTTGAGAAGTCGGGCCACTTCTTCTTCAACGCCCCTCTGGGCCACGGCTATGACGACGGCATCGTGGCCGCCGGCGCCGTGCTGGCCATGCTGGATCGCAATCCGGGCAAGAGCCTGTCGGAGCTGAAGTCGGCCCTGCCGGCGGCGTGGACCTCGCTGACCATGAGCCCGCACTGCGACGACGAGCTGAAGTACGGCGTGCTGGAGCGGATCGTGGCCGAATATCAGGCGCTGGCCGATGCGGGCGGCGAAATCCTGGGCCGCAAGATCGTCGAGGCGATCACCGTCAACGGCGTGCGGGTGCACCTTGAGGACGGCAGCTGGGTTCTGGTCCGCGCCTCGTCCAACAAGCCGGAGCTGGTGGTGGTGGTCGAGAGCATGCAGTCGGAAGACGACATGCGCGCCCTGTTCCGCGACGAGGTGAAGCCGCGGCTGGCGAAATACGAAGAGATCGGCGCGTACAATCAGGAAATCTGAGGCCGTCGCTCTCTGAAGGGTTCGAGTTCGGGAGGCGTCGTGACCCAGTCTATTCGAAACGTGGTGATCGTCGGTGGCGGCTTCTCCGGCGCGATGCTGGCCGCGCGGCTGGCGGAGAGCGGGATCGCCTCGACCGTCATCGACCGGACGGGGGATTTCGGGCTGGGCGTCGCCTACTCCACGCCGTTCGACGGCCATCTGCTGAACGTCCGGGCCAACCGGATGACGGCGGTGGAGGGACAGCCGGACGACTTCGTGGACTGGCTGAAGGCGCACCATCCGGAGCGCGCCGATCCCGAGAGCTTCGCCCCCCGGCGTCTGTATGGCCTGTATGTTCAGGACCGGCTGAAAGCGGTGGACGAGGCCCATCCGGGGCGGATCACGCGGATCACGGGCGAGGCCGTGGCGATCGAGGGCGCCTCGGTGCGGCTGACCGATGGTCAGGTCGTCACCGGCGACGCCGTGGTTCTGGCCACCGGCAATCCGGCCCCGAAGACGGCGGCGGACGAGGCCGGAAGCCGGGTCATCTCGGACGGCTGGGCGCCCGGCGCGCTGGACCGCATCGGCGAGACGGACGATGTGATCGTGGTCGGCACCGGTCTGACGATGGTGGACATGGTGCTGTGGCTGGAAGCGCGCGGCTGGCGCGGCGTGGCGAAGACCCTCTCGCGCCGGGGGCTGACGCCGCGCGGGCATGAGGCGCGGCCGGACACGGCGGTTCCGCCGACCGAGGCCCTGCTGAGGGCGGCGCCGTCGAAGCGGCTGCAGGAGGCCCGACGGTTGTCTGCGTCGGCGAACTGGCGCGGGGTGATGGATGGGCTGCGCCCCATCACCGCCGACCTCTGGCGCGAGGCGGACACAGCCACCCGCGCGCGGCTGGTCCGCCACCTGCGGCCCTGGTGGGACGTGCACCGCCACCGCATCGCCGACAGCATCGCCGCCGCCCTGACCGCACTGGAGACCGCGGGGCGGCTGACCGTCACCGCCGGGCGGGTGTCGAAGATCGAGCAGGACGGCGAGGGCGTGACCCTGGCTTACAAGCCCCGCAGCGGCCCGGCGAAGCCGCCGCTGACCGCGCGCTGGCTGATCGACTGCACCGGACCGGGGCATGATCCGGCGAAGGACGCCCTGACCGGGCCGCTGCTGGCCTCGGGCCGGGCGCGGCTGGATGCGCTGAAGCTGGGACTGGACCTTGATGCGGACGGCCATGTGCTGGCCGCCGACGGGACGCCGGACCCTCGCCTGCTGGTGCTGGGTCCGCCCGCCCGCGCCGCCTTCTGGGAAACCATCGCCGTGCCCGACATCCGCAAGCGGATCGAGGATGTGGTGAAGACGCTGACGGACACGCCCGCATGAAACGCCTGATCGCCCTCCTGCCCCTGCTGACCCTGACGGGGTGCGACCTGCCGGTGGCGACCGCGCCAACGGCGACCTCAATGGCCGTCGAAAGCTGCATCCTGCCGTCCCGCCTGCCCGCGCCGCATATGGAGGCGGTGAAGCCGGAGGAGGTGGTCGCCGACCGGCCGATCCTGTTCCACATGCTGGCGGTGACCTGGATGCCCGAGACCTGCCGCAACGGCGGGGATGGTCAGGGCGACATGGCCTGTTCGGGTCCAAACAAGTTCGGCTGGACCCTGCACGGCCTGTGGCCGAACTCGGACGGGCGGCCCTATCCGCGCTACTGCCAGGCGGCGACGCGGGTGTCGGACGCCACCATCCGGGCCGAACTGTGCCGGACGCCCTCGGTCGATCTGGTCCAGCATGAGTGGGCGGCGCACGGCACCTGCGGCTGGGAAACGCCCGAGGCCTATTTCGCCCAGTCGGCGCAGATGTACGACAGCCTGTCCCGCCCGACGCCCCGCGAGGGCATGACCGCCGGCCAGCTGCGTGACGCCTTCGCCGCCGCCAATCCGGGCCTGCCGCGCGACAGCGTCTATATCGCCACCACCGACCGCATCCGCCTGCGCGAAGTCCGCATCTGCAACGACCTGTCGTTCAAGCCCCGCCCCTGCCCCGGCGGCGAGGTCGGGGCGCCGGATGCAACGGTGCTGACGGTGGAGCCGGTGCGCTCCTAACGCGCCTTCGGAGCCGGATTCGGCTTCGGCATCCGCAGGACGTGGCGGCGGAAATTGATCGCTGATCCGGCCAGGGCGTCGGTCAGGACGAAGGCGACCGGAACGCCGGGCTCGACCCCGACGACGACGCGGGCGCTGAAGCCCCGCTCATGCAGGAAGACGGCGGCCTCGCGGGCGCTGCGTTCGGGGTCGGCGGAGACCAGTCCGATGGCCGCCGAGGCGCCGTTCAGTTGCGCGATCACCTCGGGGGTCGAGACATTGATGATGGTGCCGTCCCACAGGATGGAACGCAGCACGCCGGGCGTATCCATGCGGAAGCGCTCCTCGACCCCGTGCCGGGCCAGAAGCGCGACGACGGCGTCTTTCCCCTCGGCCGAGGCGGCGGCGAAGATGCGGGAGCCGCGATCCGGAAACGGCAGGGGGTTGCGCCCGGCGGCGGCCCGCAAACTCCACCAGACCCAGCCCAGGGCGACGACGGCGGCGAGGATGAGGACCCAGACCGGGATGAACATCGTGCGCTCCATCGAAGGCGTTGATCCGCGTGAAGCCTAGCGCGCGCGGCGACCGGACGCCATCTCGCGTAACAGCGTCCTCCCGACTGCGACTGGCGCTTCCCGAGCGGACTTCCTAGGCTCGCCTCGCACAGGGGAGACGGACATGGCCAATCCGGTCACACGCGGGGTCAGCAAGCTGACGCAGTTCAGCGGGCGCGATACGCGCGGCGAGTTCTGGCCCTATGCGGGCGCCGTATTCGCGCTGATGATGCTGGTCGGCGCCCTGGCCGGCGGGGTGGTCATGAGCCAGATCATCGGGGACATGGCCCCCTACGCCACTGCGTCACAGATTGCTCCCACGGCCTCCTATGACCCGGACGTGCTGGAGGTTGTGGAAGCGCCCCCGACGGCCACGCCCCCGATGCCGGACATGGAGCCGCTCTTCATGGTTCAGGGCGTGATGGCGATCCTGGCCATCAGCCTGCTGGCGGCGGCGGTCACGCGGCGCCTGCATGACCGGAACCTGCCCGGCTGGGTGGGACTGGCGCCCGTGCCCTTCGTCCTGTTCGGGATTGCGGGGTTCGCGATGATGTTCAGGGACATCAGCGGCTCGGGCATGCCGAACTTCGGCCTGTTCGGCCTGCTGGCGATCAACAACCTGCTCTATCTGGTCGCCCTGATCAGCCTGATTGTTCTGCTGGCCCTGAAGGGCACGCCGGGCGCGAACCGCTACGGAGCGGCGAAAGCGGCGTCACAGGAGCCGCGACCGGTGGAGGACTGGAGCCGGTCGAGCTGAGTTCAGCCCGCCGCCTTCACCGCCGCCGAGACATCCGCGACCACCGCCTTGACCAGCGCCTCGTCATCGCCCTCGGCCATGACGCGGATCAGCTTCTCGGTGCCCGAGGGGCGGACCAGCAGGCGGCCCTGACCGGCGAGGCGGGCCTCGGCGTCGGCGATGGCGGCCTTGACGGTCGCGTCCTCCAGCGGCTTGCCGGCGGTGAAGCGGACGTTTTCGAGCAGCTGGGGCACCGGCTCGAACTGGCGTGCCAGTTCGCTCATCGGGCGACCGCTCTCGACCAGCACGGCCAGCACCTGCAGCGCCGACATCAGGCCGTCGCCGGTGGTGGCGTGGTCGTGCAGGATGATGTGGCCCGACTGTTCGCCGCCGACGTTGAAGCCGCCCTCGCGCATCCGCTCCATGACGTAGCGGTCGCCGACCTTGGTGCGCTCCAGCGTCAGGCCCTCGGCGACCAGCGCGCGCTCGAGACCCAGGTTGGACATGACGGTGGCGACCAGTCCGCCGCCGGTCAGCAGGCCGCGCCGCGCCCAGTCCAGCGCCACCAGCGCCATGATCTGGTCGCCGTCGACGATCTGGCCCTTCTCGTCGCAGATGATGACGCGGTCGGCGTCGCCGTCCAGCGCGATGCCGATGTGCGCGCCGTGGCGATGGACCGCCTCGACCAAGGTCTGCGGGTGGGTCGAGCCGCAGTTGTCGTTGATGTTCAGGCCGTTGGGTTCGACCCCCACCGGAAACACCTCGGCGCCCAGCTCGTAGAGGGTGGTCGGGGCGACCTTGTAGCCGGCGCCGTTGGCGCAATCGATGGCGATGCGC
>JAVHYH010000011.1 GCA_031119155.1 Brevundimonas sp. | reverse complement strand
ACCATCAGCTGATGGTCGACCAGCTGTATGAAGCGAACCAAGACGCGCCCCGATAGCCGCCCGAGGCCGCAGGCCGACGGTGTTCGTCGTGCGGCGCCCCCCCGGTCAACCGAGAGGAAATGCTGATGTCAGACCCCCGTCAGACCGAGGGCCGGAAGGCCAACGGCGCCATGCCCGGCGGCAAGCCGGATCAGACCACGCCGGACCGCAAGGTGAAGGCCGTGGGAGAGCAGTCTCGTCGAAAGGCGGGGCCCGATGGACCGGACGCCACCGAGATCGGCGACACCTTCAAGTCCTGAGCCGGGATGGCGTCGGCGCCTCAACGATACCAGAAGGCGTCACGGCCCGTGTCCTCCGACCGCACATCGACGATAGCGCCGTCGTGCGCGAGGGCCGAGCCGGTCGTGAAGAGCGGTTCGCCGCCGGCGACGGACCTTCCCCCAACCCAGCGGATCAGAAAGGCCTGGTCTCCCGGCTGGCACTGGAATGACATCCGATAGGCCACGCCCTCCCCCGACAGCGCGGCGCTCAGGGCGGCGGCGTCGCCACGCGCCGGAACGCCATTGATCAGGATCACCGCAGGCCGGCCTTGCGGACGCACGACACGCGACACCTCGATCCGGTCGGCGCCGCAGGTCGCTGTATAGGTCTCCGACCAGGGCGAGGCGGCGGGGGCCTCGACCGCCCGCACGGCGACGTCCTGCACCAGCAGCGCCAGAAGAAGAGCCGACATGTTTAACCTCCGGACAGGGTTCCCTGCCAGCTAGGGCGCACCAATGTGAACCCGCAAGCCCCGGGAGGAATGCGTCATGTTCCGTCAGGTCCGCGTCCAGTCGTCGAGCCGCCGGTAGAGGACATGGGCGGTGGCAAAGGGAAGGCCAAGACGGCCCGCGGTTCCCTTGGCCATCGTGACGCGGGCATCGATGCGATAGAACCAGTCACTGAAGTTGAGCCTGGTCGACGCCCCGCCCTTCTGGGGCACGTCCCGACTGTAACGCCAATGGAAGGCACTGCCCGCCCGCTCCCCTTCAGCCTGGCCGTCCAGCCGATCTTCGGACCCGACATAGCGACCATCTCCGACCGGGCGGATGCGCCAGTTGAGGGTATCGACATGACCGTCGTCGAAGGTCCAGGTTTCGGTGAAGACCAGCTCGGCGCCATCGAACCGGCCCTGCGCCTGGACGGTGAAACGTTGTTGCAGGCCGCCCGTGACGCGCTCGAGAATTCCCCACCCCTCCAGTCGACCGGCGAGGAAGATTTCCGGGCGGTATTCGGGGATCGTGCCGTCGAAGTCGGAGATGTTCATCAGGTCGTCCGTGCGTGCCGTCTGACCCTCAAACCGCACGGGCGCTCGCCGGTTTCGTCCTGCGGCGAACGGCCCGGTCCGCCAGTTCAATCCAGACCGGCGCATGGTCGCTCGTCCGCTCCCAGCCGCGCACGTTCCGATCGACCTCGGCGCGCTTGAGGCGTCGTGCGAGATCCGGGCTCAGGAGCAGGTGGTCGATCCGAAGGCCGTGGTCCCGCGCGTAACGATTCCGAAGATAGCTCCAGTAGGTATAGGGGGCCTCGTCAGGGTGCACGGCGCGAAGGGCGTCGGTCCAACCCTGGGCGCATAGCCGCGCGAAGGCCTCCCGCGCCTCGATCCGGAACAGGGCGTCGTCCGTCCAGCGCTCCGGCGAATACACATCCTCGTCGGTCGGGATGACGTTGAAGTCGCCGGCGAGGACCACCGGCGCCCCGGTGTCGATCAGGACCCTTGCCCGGGCGCTGAGGCGTTCGAACCAGCGCATCTTGTAGTCGAACCTCGGCCCCGGCCAGGGATTGCCGTTGGGCAGATAGGGGCAGCCGATCAGCACGCCGTTGACCGCCGCTTCGATGTACCGGCTCTGCGCATCCTCCTGTTCCCCCGGCAAGCCTCGGAGCGTCACGATAGGCTCGGCGTCCCGTGCCAGGATGGCGACGCCGTTCCAGCTCTTCTGGCCGAGCCAGACGGAGCCGTAGCCCGCCGCCTCCAGCGCGGCGCGGGGAAACGCCGTCTGGGGCGCCTTGAGCTCCTGCAGGCAGACGACATCCGGCCGGCGGGTTTCCAGCCAGCGCAACAGCACCTCCAGACGCCCCCGTACGCCGTTGATGTTGAAGGAGGCGATCACCATCAGGATTTCCCGGAACCGGTTTGACGTGTGCAGCCGAGCCGAAGGTTGAAGTTCACACCCGCCTCTGCAGGGTCCGGGCGACCCTCGAGAACAGATCAATCGCATCGCGGTCAGTCAGGTCGTCGATGTCGGCTCCGCCCGTCAGGGCGTTGATGCTGGCGATCACGTCACCGCACGCCGCCACGGAGCGGGGCGCCTCGTCCTCGACCCAGCCCGCGATCGCCGCGATCGCGGCAAGCGCGTCCTGAGGGCTCATCCGGCTGTCCTGGAGACGGGCCACCGCAGCAATCTCGGCGATCTCCCTCAGGGCGCGCCGACAGGTCTGGGGATCGGACGGGGTCATGACCGGCTAACCGCCGGCGAGCTTTACGGTTCAACACAGGGCCGTTTCGCCAACCCGCCCGGACGCCGGACTGCAAGCCTTGCGTGAAGCCGCTTGCTTAATCCGGTCCGGGAGTTAGGCAGGAGCCCCCTTTTGCCGAAGGCGAGACCGCATGCCGTCAAAACCGTTCCGCGCGACCCTCGGGCGTTCACGCATCGAGATCTGGGCCGCCGCCGGTCTCGCCGCCGTCCTGGCCTTCTTCCTGGTCAGCGGCGTTATCGCCTACGCCAACGTCGCCGACCTGCGCGCCACCAACCAGCGAGTCGTGCAGACCCACACGGTTCTCGTGAGCGCCGATGAGCTTCTCACCGCGGTCCAGGACGCCGAGACCGGCCAGAGAGGCTACCTGCTCACGGGAGACACCCGCTACCTCCAGCCCTACGATCAGGCCCTGTCCGTCGTCGGCAGCCGGCTCGACAACCTGACCAGCCTGACGGCGGACAATCCCCGCCAGCAGGCCACGATCGCGCAACTGCAGCAGCACGTCGACGCCAAGATGACGGAACTGGCGGAATCGATCGCCCTGCGCCGAACCGACGGCTTCGAGGCCGCCCTGGCCCTCGTCGCGACCGATCGTGGCAAGACCGAGATGGACGGCATTCGCGAGCGCGTCGCCACCGTGCGGGCGGAGGTGCTGCGCCAGCGCCAGCAGTGGCTCGCCGACATGGAGGACGCCTACCGCACCGCGCTGGTCAGCGGCATTCTCTCCGCCGTGCTCGGCGCGGCCCTGACCGTTGCGGTCTTCCTGCTGATCCGGCGCAGCGCCCGCGCCCGCGCCCGCCAGGACTGGCTGCAGTCCGGACAGGTCGGACTGGCCGACGCCATGGGCGGCGACCTGACCATCGAGCAGCTGGCCGAAAACGTCCTGGCCTTCCTTTCGCGCTATGTTGGATCGCAGGCGGGCGCCCTGTTCAAGGGCGAGGCCGGTCATTTCCGGCGGGCAGGCCTGCTGGGCGCGCCGGCCGACGCCCCCATCCCGACCGAGTTCCGGGTCGGCGAGGGCCTGCTCGGCCAGGTGGCGGCGGACGGAGCCCCCACTGTGATCAACGATGTGCCCGACGGCTATCTCGCAATCGGCTCGGCCCTCGGCCGCGACACGCCCCGTCACCTGGTCATCGCGCCGGCGCGCGCCGAGGGCGTGGTCAACGCGGTGATCGAGCTGGGCTTCCTGCATCCGCCTTCCGACCTGGTGATCGAACTTCTTCGGGAGGCCGAGGAGACCCTCGGCGTCGCCCTGCGGTCCGCCCGCTACCGGTCGGAACTGCAGCATGCGCTGGAGGAAACCCAGCGCCAGGCTGAAGAGCTCCAGGTCCAGAGCGAGGAACTTCGGGTCTCCAACGAGGAACTGGAGGAACAGGGCCGGGCGCTGAAGGAATCCCAGGTCCGGCTCGAACAGCAGCAGGTCGAGCTGGAACAGACCAACAGCCAGCTGGAGGAGCAGGCCCAGACCCTCGAAACCCAGCGCGATGAGCTGGAGCGGGCCGGCGCCGACCTGACCGCCCGGGCCGGCGACCTGGAGAAGGCCAGCCAGTACAAGTCCGACTTCCTGGCCAACATGTCCCATGAGCTGCGCACGCCGCTCAACTCCCTGCTTATCCTGTCCAAGCTCCTCGGCGACAACGGCGATGGCAATCTGACCGAGGAACAGGTCCGCTACGCCCAGACCATCCAGTCCTCGGGCAATGACCTGCTGACCCTGATCAACGACATCCTCGACCTGTCGAAGATCGAGGCGGGTCATGTCCAGGTTCGCCCCGAGGGGGTCTCGATCCAGCGCGTCGCCTCCGACCTCGACCGGCTTTTCCGGCCGGTCGCCGAAGAACGCGGACTGGACTTCACCGTCCAGATCGGCGCCGGGGTCCCGGATCTGATGGAAACGGACCGGCAGCGGCTGGAGCAGATTCTCAAGAACCTGCTGTCCAACGCCTGCAAATTCACGGAGGCGGGCCGGGTCGGGCTCGAGGTGCGCCGCGACGGCGACCGCCTTGCCTTCGCCGTGGAGGACACCGGCATCGGCATCTCCCCGGACCAGCAGGCCGCCGTGTTCGAGGCGTTCCAGCAGGCGGACGGCGGCATCAGCCGCAAGTTCGGCGGCACGGGCCTCGGTCTTTCGATCTCTCGCGAGCTGGCCCGCCTCCTCGGTGGGTCCATCGCCGTGCGCAGCGCGCCGGGCGAAGGCGCCACCTTCACCCTGACCCTGCCGGTCGTCTATGACGCCGCAAGCGTGACGGACCGTCCCGCGCCCGCCCCCTCGCCTTCCGGCGCCGCCCGGTCCGTCCCTGCCCCCGCCTCTCCTCGCACCTCCATGCTTCGGGCGGTCGAGGACGACCGGGATCATCTGACCTCCGCGCGCCGCGTGCTGCTGGTGATCGAGGACGACGACCGTTTCGCCGGCATCGTTCGCGATCTGTCGCGGGAGCTGGGCTTCCAGTGCCTCGTGGCCGGGACCGCTGAAGAGGCCCTGGCGCTGGCGCGCCGGCATGAACCCAGCGCCATCGTCCTGGATGTCGGCCTGCCCGACCAGTCCGGTCTCACGGTCCTCGACAGTCTGAAACGGGACGACCGGACGCGGCACATTCCGATCCACATCGTCTCGGCGGAAGACCACAGCCAGACCGCCCTCGCCCTCGGCGCCATGGGCTATACGATGAAGCCGGTGCCGCGGGAGGACCTCGCCCGGGTCCTGTCCGGCCTGGAGCAGTCGCTCGAGCGGACGGTGCGTCGCGTCCTCGTCGTCGAGGACGATGTGGTCCAGCGCGATGCGGTCCGCGCCCTCCTGTCCTCGGCCCAGGTCGAAACCGTCGGCGTCGGCTCTGCGGCGGACTGCCTGGCCGCCCTGGCCGAACAGGACTTCGACTGCATCGTTCTGGATCTGAGCCTGCCGGACGCCTCCGGCTCGACCCTGCTGGAGACCCTGAGCGCGGAAAGCGACCACCCCCATCCGCCGGTGATCGTCTACACCGGCCAGGATCTGTCGCCGGACCTTGAGCAGCAGCTGCGGCGCTATTCCAGCTCCATCATCATCAAGGGCGCCAAATCCCCCGAACGGCTCCTCGACGAGGTGTCGCTGTTCCTGCACGCCGTCGTCTCGGAGCTCCCGCCCGAGCAGCAGACCATGATCCGCAAGGCGCGCAATCGCGACGCGGTGCTCGAGGGCCGCAGAATCCTCATCGTCGAGGACGACGTGCGCAACGTCTATTCACTGACGAACGTTCTGGAGCCCCGGGGCGCCGTCGTGGAAATCGCCCGCAACGGCCAGGAGGCGCTCGACAGGCTCGAGACCTCCTTGGGGGACTCCACACGAGAGATCGACCTGGTGCTGATGGACGTGATGATGCCCGTGATGGACGGCCTGACCGCGACCCGGAAGATTCGCGAAGACGAGCGCTGGGCGAAGCTCCCGATCCTGATGCTCACCGCCAAGGCCATGCCCGACGACCAGGAACGCTGCCTCGCCGCCGGGGCCAATGACTACATGGCCAAGCCCATCGACGTGGACAAGCTCCTCTCGCTGGTCCGGGTGTGGATGTCGCGCTGAGGATCGACGACGTGCCTGACAGTCTGGAAGACCTCGAAATCCAGCTCCTGCTGGAGGCGCTGTACCAGCGCTACCACTACGACTTCCGTCACTATGCGCGGGCGTCGATCAAGCGCCGCCTCACCCAGGCGCGTGACCAGATGGGCTTTGACACCTTCTCGGCCCTGCAGGCGGCGCTTCTGCACGACCCGAACATGCTGTCGCGCATGCTCGGCTACCTCACCGTCCAGGTCAGCGAGATGTTTCGTGACCCGGCCTATTTCCGGGCGCTGCGCGACAAGGTCATCCCGCACCTGCGGACCTGGCCCTCGCTCAAGGTCTGGGTAGCGGGCTGCAGCCATGGCGAGGAGCTCTATTCGCTGGCCATCCTGTTCAGGGAGGAGGGCCTGTACGACCGCACTCTCTTCTATGCGACGGACATCAATCCCGAAGCGCTGCGCGCGGCCGAAGCCGGCGTCTATCCGCTCGATCGGATCCGCAAATTCACCGAGAACCACCAGAAGTCCGGCGGGCGCTCGTCCCTGTCCGACTATTACACGGCCGACTACGGCCTGGCCGCGTTCGACGCCAGCCTGCGAAGCCGTGTGGTCTTCTCCGACCACAGCCTGGTGACGGATGCGGTTTTCGCCGAGATGCACCTCGTCTCCTGCCGCAATGTGATGATCTATTTCGACCGCGAACTGCAGGATCGCGCCGTCGGCCTGTTCCGGGACGCGCTCCCGCGCAACGGTTTTCTCGGCCTGGGCTCGCGCGAGAGCCTGCGCTTCTCTCGCCACGCCCCCGCCTTCGCCGAGTTCGTCGGCGAGGAGAAGATCTATCGGAAGCAGGCGGCATGACCCATTTGGCCCGGCCCGCCGCTGTCGTCATCGGCGCCTCCGCCGGCGCGGTCGAGGCCCTGCTCAACATCCTGCCCGCGCTCTCCCCAGACGCTCCGCCGGTCCTGGTCGCCGTCCATGTTCCGCCTGACCGCAAGAACATGCTGGTGCCCCTTCTGCAGGCGCGTTGCGCCCTGCGGATCAAGGAGGCTGAAGACAAGGAACCGGCCCTGGCCGGGACCGTCTATTTCGCGCCGCCGGACTACCACCTCCTGGTCGAGCTGGACGGCACGCTGGCGCTCTCGTCCGACGAACTCGTTCACTACTCCCGTCCTTCGATCGATGTCCTGTTCGAGACCGCTGCTGACGCCTGGGGCGACGATCTGGTCGGCGTCGTGCTGACCGGGGCCAACCAGGACGGCGCCGCCGGCCTGCAGGCCGTCGCCCGTCTCGGCGGAGACGTCATTGTGCAGGACCCGGCCGAAGCCGTCGCTTCGGCCATGCCGCTGGCCGCGCTCACGGCCTGCCCGGGCGCGCGGGTGCTGTCGCTCGACGCGCTCATCAACCACCTCGCCGATCGGACCGCCGGATGATCTCAGCCACCGACGACGCCCAGCCCCCGATCAACATCCTGATCGTGGATGACCTCGCGGAGAACCTGCTGGCGCTGGAGGCCCTGCTCCGTCGCGACGGGGTCGCCGTCCTCAAGGCCGCCGGCGGCGAAGAGGCGCTTGAGCTCCTGCTTGAGCACGACGTCGCCCTGGCGCTTCTCGACGTGCAGATGCCCGGCATGGACGGGTTCCAGCTGGCGGAGTTCATGCGGGGCGGCAATCGCACCCGCCATATTCCGATCATCTTCGTCACCGCCGGCAGCACCGACAGCCAGCGTCGCTTCCGCGGCTATGAGGCGGGCGCCGTGGACTTCATCCAGAAGCCGATCGAACCCAACATTCTGCGCAGCAAGGTCGAGGTCTTCATCGACCTGCACGACCAGCGCCGCCAGATCCTGCGCCAGCGCGACGAGTTGGACGCCCACACCGCGCTGCTGGAAGCGGCCGACCGGCGCAAGGACGAATTCCTGGCCGTCCTCGGCCACGAGCTGCGAAATCCGCTCATGGCCCTGAAGGCCGGCCTCCAGCTGCTGGAGCGGGAATCACGCGCCGACACCGCCATGGTCATTCGGGCCCGCATGGGCACCCAGGTCATGCACCTGTCGCGCCTGATCGAAGATCTGCTGGATGTCACGCGGATCGACCAGGGCAAGATCGCCCTGCGGCTGGAGAGGGTGTCCATCCAGGCCGTGCTCGAGTCCGCCTTGGACACCAGCCAGCCCAAGGTCGACGCCGGCCGGCACAGTCTCACGATTGACGGACCGTCGGAGCCCGCCTGGGTCACCGCCGACTTCACGCGCCTCTCCCAGATCCTCAGCAACCTGCTGACCAATGCGGCCAAATACACGCCTCCACAGGGGCGGATCGAGGTCGCCACCCGGCTGGAACCCGACAGGGTGGTCATCTCGGTCTCGGACAACGGGGTCGGAATCCCACTGGATCTGCAGGCAGGCATCTTCGACCTGTACACCCAGGTTCCGGGGTCAGACGCCCGATCCGCTGAAGGGCTGGGCATCGGTCTCGCCCTGGTCCGGCAGCTGGTCGAGCTACACAAGGGCGACATCACCGTGCACAGCGACGGTGAAGGTCGGGGAAGCTGCTTCACCCTGCGACTTCCGCGATCGATGTAGGCGCCACGGGCAAATCTGCACTGCGCGCCGCGCCTTCCGCCTTCCGCCTCCTTCGCAGGCGGACGTCCGCCAGGCGGCTACTCCGGCATGAGCCTGTTCACGGTTGGCTATGAAAGCACGCGCCCCTCAGAGATTATCGCCCACCTGCAATCGGAGTCGGCCCGTCGCGCATTTCCAACAGCAGGCTACAAGCCCATACCAACATCAAGGGCCGCCCTGCGCCAGCAGCGGATATTGGCGCCGCTGCGAGAACCGGACTTTCAGATCCGCTTCTATCACCGCGCAATCGCACGATCCTTGCAGTTCGTTAGCGGCTAAGCTCATTTACCCAGCGCAACGAAACGCCTCGTCGGATCGCCTCTCCGGCAAGACGCCGAGGTCCTCTCCCAATCGGCGGAGCTGCGCATAACAGGTGCAGGCCCGGGCTTCGAGGGCGGCCCGGTTCGTCAGGGTCAACCGCCCCCGCCCGTGGCGAAACAGACCAGCGGCTTTCAGGACCCCGAAGGCTTCGACGATAGAAGTCCTCTGCACGCCCAGATGAATGGCGATGTCATCCTGGGTGATCTCGAAACGGTCCTGACCACTGAGATCCGAGGCCGTGAGCAGCCACCGCGCGACCCGCGCGTCGATACGGTGAAAAGCATTACACACCGCAAGCTGCGTCGCCTGCGCTTGGTAGAAATAGGTCAGCGCCAGAAGCCGGGCTCTAAGCGACGGCGCATCATTCATCAGCCGCCGAAGGCTCATTGCGGGACCGACGAGCACCTGCCCTGTGATCACGCTGGCGACCTCCCATGCGCACGGTGCGTCTGCCAGAAAGGGCGCGAGTCCTGACAATCCTTCGCACCCGACCATGGCGGTCTGCAGGCTGCGGCCATTCGGCGTGAACGTCAGATTGGCGAGATAGGCGGTCGTCGGGAAATGTACCTCTTGGACGGGCTCGCCTTGGGCGATCAACACCTCGCCAGCCCGCACGTCGGTTACGATCAGCAGCTCTCGCACCGCATCGCGATCAGGTGGATCGAGCGTTTCAAGGAAATGGTTGCCAGAGGTCATCCGGCTTCCGCCCGGACCGTGCAGATCCGTCGATCCTCCAGAAAGACATGCGCTGCGAAGCCGCTACGGTGCTGCTCCAGCAACTGTGCCGCCTCTTGCCTCGCCGCCGCGTCTGACGCCGCCGCCAACGGCTCCATGTGGGGCACGGTGAGTATGTCGGATTCAATGAAGCACATGTAGGTCATGCGCAGCCTCCTTCGCCTTGGGGCGGGAGTTTACGGCGTGCGCTACCGTTCTCTCTCAGCCACGGGCGCCCGGATCACCGGCCCGTGATAGGGAGCCTCTAGCGGACACAGGGGCGCCCGTTCGTCGAAATCCGACTTAAGCGAACACGTTAGGGTTACAGGCTTGGCGTTGAAGTCGCTGTTTCTGCATCGGGTTCGCCGCGCCCTTCAGCGGAGCGATCCAGAACGGCGCCCAACCGCATCAGCAACTGACGCATGGCCGACCGTGTGTAGCAGGCCTCGCCATTGGGGGCACGCAGGATGATATCATTCTCGACCTCGATCACCTCAGGAGGCTGATCGAAAGACGCGCTGTTATCCGTGGACATCGGTCTGACCTCTCCAGAGGTCTACGTCACCGGCCCTCATCTGGATCACCCGAGGCGCTTCGCCAACGCGCCCGCCGAGGAACCTGCTTGTCGGGCCGAAGTTGAGCCGACGGAACAGGAGAAACGTCATGCCGCGTGGCGACAAGGCCCGATACACCGAAAAGCAGGAACGCAAGGCCGATCACATCGCCGAAGGCTATGAGAAGCGGGGCGTTTCCGAAAAGGAGGCCGAACGGCGGGCTTGGGCGACCGTTAACAAGGATGACGGAGGCGGCAAGAAGCCCGGCGGCTCAGGTCGAGGGAAGCAAACCGGCCATCCGGCCGCCAAGAAAGGCGGTCGCAAGGGCGGAACGGCCTCAGCGGCGCGATCCAAGGCCGACCGCTCCGCGGCGGCCAAGAAGGGCTGGCATACGAGACGAAGGAAAGCGGGCTGAACAGTCACTGTCTGAAGAGCGTCAGGCTGAGCTTTCCACGACGTCGCTGATGCGCCAGAAGCGGTCTTCAGTAAGCGAAACACCACGAACTCGGCAGAAACGGCCTGATACGGCTCAATCAGACCCCATTTCGAATCGCTGGGGCCCACGACGCGATATCAGCGCTGTGCTTCCTTATCCTCGGACTGAACCGCAGTTGCGAGAGACAAGATTTGATCCCCATATGTGCCCCAAACGCCGGAGCAGAAAATCGAGCGGGCAAGCCGTTGCCACAAATCGCTGATTTTAAAGGGAAAAATGGTACGTCCTCTCGGGCTCGAACCGAGGACCCTCTGATTAAAAGTCAGATGCTCTAACCAACTGAGCTAAGGACGCACATCGTTCACCGGGGCCGCGTCTGCGAATCCGGAGGCGCGGCTTTTCCGACATCAGGCGGCGCGGGTCAACCCCGCGCGACGGCCCGCTCGACAGGTTCCTCGCGAACCGGTTACGCAAGGCGCATGACAGCCTTCGCAAAGCCGCTCTCCGGCCTCCGCATTCTCGAGTTCGACGGCCTGGGCCCGGTGACCTTCGCCGGCATGATTCTGGCCGACATGGGGGCGGAGGTGCTGCGCCTGACCCGCAGCGCCTCGGCGGGCGCGGCGGTGTTCAGCGACGTCGGCGGCGAAGTCATGCACCGGGGCCGCGCCGCGGTCGGGGTGAACCTCAAGGATCCGGCGGATCACGCCCGCATCCTCGATCTGGTCGCCGGCGCCGATGCGATCATCGAGGGCTTCCGGCCCGGCGTCATGGAACGGCTGGGGCTGGGGCCTGACGTTCTGGCCGCGCGCAATCCGCGACTGGTGTTCGGGCGGGTGACGGGCTGGGGCCAGACCGGACCGATGGCCCAGCAGGTCGGGCATGACATCAACTACATCGCCCTCAGCGGCGCCCTGCATCCGCTGGGCGAGCCGGACCGCCCGCCCCGCGCGCCGTTGAATCTGCTCGGCGACTACGGCGGCGGCGCCATGTTCCTCGTGTCAGGCCTGCTGGCCGCCCTGCTTCAGGCGCGGATCAGCGGCAAGGGCGCGGTCGTCGACGCCGCCATGACCGACGGCTCGGCCCTGCTGACCGGCCTGTTCCACGCCTTCCGGCCGCGCGGCCTGTGGAGCGATGCGCGCGGCGCCAACCTGCTCGACGGGGGCGCGCCCTTCTACCGGTGCTTCACCTGCAGGGACGGAGGCTTCGTCGCCGTCGGCGCGCTGGAGCCGCAGTTCTACGCCGCCCTGATCGCCGGGCTGGGCCTGACGCCGGAAGAGGCGCCGCAGTTCGACATGGCCAACTGGCCCGCCCTGCACGCCCGCTTCGAGGCCCTGTTCGCCGGCCGCGACCGCGACGACTGGGCCGCGCATTTCGAGGGCACGGATGCCTGCGTCACCCCGGTGCTGACCCTCGGCGAAGCCCCGCTGCACCCGCACAACGCCGCCCGCGCCACCTTCGTGGATCAGGGCGTCCTCCAGCCCGCGCCCGCGCCGCGCTTCGACGGTCAGGCGACGCCGGAGCCGCAACGCCCCGCCCTGTCGCTGGACGACGCCCGCGCCCTCTGGGGCTAAGGATCAGGCTACGGCGGCCCGCGCCGGAGGTTCGCCGCGCTCGCAGGCCTGCGCCAGCGTCCCGACCAGCGCGGTCGGGTCGATCGGCTTGGTCAGGAAGGCCTCCACGCCAACCGCCGTCCAGGCCTGCCGATGCACGTCCAGCGCATTGGCGGTCAGGGCGATGATCGGCGTTGCGGCGTTCACGCCGCCGCTCGACCGGATGCGCCGCGCGGCCTCCAGGCCGTCCATCACCGGCATCTGCATGTCCATCAGCACCGCATCGAAGCGTTCGGCGGTCGCCGCCTCCAGCGCCTCCGCGCCGTTCTCGACCATCGTCAGGCGGCAGCCGTGCGGCTCGAGCAGCAGGGTCAGGATGCGGCGGTTCACCTCGTGATCGTCCGCGGCCAGGATGTTGCGGCCCGCCAGCGCCCCGACCTCGACCACGTCCACGCTCGCCTCGGCGGGACGCGAAGCGGACACCTCCATCGGCAGGGTCAGGGTGAAGGTCGATCCCTCCCCTTCCACGCTGCGCACCGTCAGGTCGCCGCCCATGATCTCGGCCAGCTTGCGGCTGATCGACAGGCCCAGTCCGGTGCCGCCGTAGCGCCGCGTCGTGCCCGCCTCGGCCTGTTCGAAGCTGTCGAAGACATGGGCCAGTCGGGCGGCCGGAATGCCGCAGCCGGTGTCGGACACCGCCACCGTCAGGGCTTCGCCGTCCCAGTCCGTGGAGACGGTGATCCGCCCCTGATCCGTGAACTTCACGGCGTTGGAGATCAGGTTGAACAGAATCTGCTGGAGCCGCAGCGGATCGGTCCGCACGCACTCGGGCACGGCCCCCGACGCCTCGACCACCAGTTCCACACCATTCGCCGCCGCGCGCGGCTCCCACAGACGGGCCAGCGAGGCCAGACGGGCGCGCACGTCCACATCGTCGGTCTCCAGCACCATCTTGCCCGCCTCGATCTTCGAGACGTCCAGCACGTCGTTCAGCAGGCCCATCAACACCTCGCCGGCGTCGGTCAGCATGGAGACGTGCTCGGACTGCCGGTCGTCCAGCTTCGTCCGGCGCAGCAGGTTGGCGGCCGAGATCACCGCATTCATCGGGGTGCGGATTTCATGGCTGATCACCGCGAGGAAGTCGGACTTGGCGGCGCTGGCCTCCTCGGCCTTCCGACGCGCCTGCTGCTCCATCTCCTTGGCCGCGCGCAGCACCTCCGTGGTCGCGCTGGCCTGACGGACCGCCACGACCAGATGGCTCATGTAGAGCAGGCAGCCCAGCGCCACGAGCAGCTCATGCCAGTAGCCGGTCAGGATCGCCGTCATCACCGGCAGGCCCAGGAAATAGGCGCCGTGGGTGGCCACCGCTGAAATCAGGATGGGACGCGCATGGTGCATGTGCAGGCTGACGTGCAGCAGCCCGCCGGCGATCTGCACCAGGGCGAAGGCGCGACCGATCTCGCCGCCGTCCACCCACAGCCAGGCGGCAATGCTGGAATAGATGGCGACGCCGAACGCCGTCACGGCGCACGACAGGATCACATAGCCCCGGTCGGGCGCCCATTCCGGATTGAGGCGGAACCGGCGGAACACGGCCCAGTCGGCGATCTGACTGACCACCACGGCGGCGAACCAGACGGCGGGCCAGAGGCTGGGCGCGAAGAACCAGGCCGTGGCGCCGATGAAGGCGGCCAGACCGATCCGTGTCTTCAGCTCTCTGAACCTCACCTGCGATACGAGGGCGTAGGCGGTGACGGACATTTCTTGTTTTCTCCCCACCCTCAGGTTGCGCGCAATTGACCAACGATTGGTTTCCGAGAACAGCGATCGGGCGAACGCTCACGCGCCGCGCCCTTCAGGGCTGTGGACAGAGGATGCGCCGCGCCGCGAAACACTCTATGGAACGGCTGAGCCGGCAGTGCGTTGGATGGCCTGATCCGGGGGAGACTTCTTCGACCATGAAACGCCTTGCCGCCCTGCTGGCCCTATCGAGCGCCTTCGCCGTGGCCGCCTGCGACGATCCGCGTCCCGTTGATGATGACAGCCTCGCCGACAAGGCCGCCGAACAGGCGCCGCCGCCGGTCGTCGAGGAGCCCGTCGCTCCGGTGGAGACCCCGGTCGCGTCGCCGCCGACCGATTCCACCACCCTCCCGCCCGAACAGCGGAGCTCGGAAGAATCCGTGCAGCCGGAAAGCGAAACCCTCTTCTACTGAGGGCGGACTTCCAACGGCGCTGAACGCGCAGAGACAAAGCTGGCGGCGGGGGAGCGCCGTCCTGATGAGCTGGCCTCCCGGCCTATGACCAAGGTTCAAGTTTGACGTCACGGCCCGCCTTCTTCCTCGTCAGCCTGGCGGGCCTGGCTTTCGCCTCCGCCGCCTCTGCCGATCCTCGCGCCCAGATTCGCGGCGAGCTGGACGGGACGCTGCGTGAACAGCTGGTCCGGGCGGTCGGCGAGGTCGACGGCCCGCCCTCCAACCGCTTCGAGGCCCGCCGCCGCGCCCGCGGCGCCATGGAGGCCGCCGAGGCCCTGCTGCGGTCCGAGGGCTATTACCAGCCGGTGCTGGAAGATCTCGTCGAGGGCGAGGATGCTCCCGTCGCCATCGTCAACGTGACGCCCGGCCCGCGCTTCCTCCTGACCACTCCCGTCGTGAACTGGGTTGCGCCCCAGCCGGATGCGGAGATCGGCGGCGGCGTGATCGAGGACATCCGCCTCAAGGCCGGCGAGCCCGGCCGGGCCGTGGACGTCATCGCCGCCGAAGGCCGTCTCGTCGCCGGTCTGGTGCGCAGCGGCTATGCCGACGCCCGGGCCGAGCCCCGCCGCGTGGTGGTCGATCACGCCGCCCAGACGGTCTTCCCGACCTATAATATCGCCTCCGGCCAACTGGTGCGTCTGGACGGCATCCGGCTGGAGACCCGCGGCCCGACCAATCCCGACTGGGTCGCCGGCCTCGCGCCCTGGTCCGAGGGCGACGTCTATGATCCCGAGGACGTGGCCGAACTGGAGCGTCGTCTGCTCGAGACGGGGGTCTATGACGGCGTCGGCGTGGCCCTGGCCGCCGCCGAACAGACCAATCCGGACGGCAACCGCCCCGTGATCGTCAGCCTGACCGACCGCCCCCGCCGCATCCTCGAGGCGGGCGCCACCTACTCCACCGCCGAAGGCTCCGGCGTCGACGCCCGCTGGACCTGGCACAACCGCTTCGGCCGCGCCGACACCCTGGTCTGGGATGTCCGCATCGCCGACATCGACAGCCGGCTGGGCGCCAACCTCAGCCTGCCGCACTGGCGCCGTCCGGGTCAGACGCTGAAGCTCGACACCGCCCTCGTGAACGAGGACACCGACGCCTACGAGCGCGCCGCCCTGACCCTGGCCGCCGACCTGCAGCAGCGCCTCGGCAAGACCTCGTGGGTCAGCTACGGCGTCGGTCTGGACATCGGTCACTACAACGAGAACCGCTTCGACCCGCTGACCCAGCTGCCGATCAATTTCGATCGCGACCTCTATATCCTGACGGGCCGGGGCAGCTTCTATCTGGACCGCTCCAACGACCCGCTCGACCCGACGACCGGCTGGCGCCTGACCGCCTCGGTCCAGCCCACCGCCGTGGGCGGCGAGGACACGGTGCTGTTCCTGCGCGCCGAAAGCCAGGCCACCGCCTATCTGCCCCTGCAGGACAACGCCAAGACCGTGCTGGCCGGTCGCGTCCGCCTCGGCTCCATCGTGGGCGGCGAGGAACTGACCGTGCCGTCCGACCGCCTGTTCTACTCCGGCGGCGGCGGGTCGGTGCGCGGCTATGAATACCAGGGCGTCGGCCCGCGCCTGCCCGACAACACCCCGCGCGGCGGCCTCAGCCTGTTCGAGACCTCGCTCGAGGTGCGCCGCGACGTGTTCGGCAGCTTCCAGGCCGTCGCCTTCGTCGACGCCGGCGCCATCGGCTTCCAGGAGACGCCCAACTTCAACAACCTGCGCTACGGCGCGGGCTTCGGCGTGCGCTACAAACTGCCCTTCGGCCCGATCCGCGCCGACATCGCCTTCCCGCTGGATCGCCGCGAGGGTGACGCCGACTTCCAGATCTACGTCAGTATCGGACAGGCGTTTTGACCGACGCCCCGCCCCCGGAAACGCCGGACGCCGGGCCGGCTGATACGCCCGCCAGGAAGGCGAAGCGCAAGCGCACGCGTCTGCAGGCCCTCGCCTTCTTCGGCGGCATGGGCCTGGCCATCCTGGCGGCCCTGCTGGTCGTCCTGCTGGTCGGCGGCCGGATGTATCTGGTCAGCGACGCGGGCCGCGATCTGGTCACCAGCTTCGTCACCGGCAAGAAGATCGGGCGCTACGGCCGGATCAATGTCGAGGGGGTCAAGGGCGACCTGTTCGACGACTTCACCATCGACCGCGTCACCGTCACCGACGCCAAGGGCGTCTGGCTGGAGGCGCACAAGGTGCGGGTCGACTGGAGCTGGCTGCCACTGGTCACCCGCCGCTTCCACGCCGACACCATCGAGGCGGACGTCATCCGGCTGATCCGTCGTCCCGAGGTCGAGCCGCCCACCGGCCCGTCCGGCCCCCAGCCGCTGACCATCGACATCGACCGCTTCGCCGCCAACGTCGAACTGCTGGAAGGCTTCTCCAAGGAATACGGCCGCTGGAACCTATCCGGCGAGGCCAATATCCCCCGCAAGGGCGCCAAGCAGGCGGTCATCAACGCCCTCAGCCTCAGCCGACCGGGCGACCACCTGCGCCTCAACGCCGTCTTTGGCGGCAAGCTGCCCGAGACCCGGCTGGACCTCAGCGCCGTCGAGGCCCAGGGCGGCCCCATCGCCGGTGCGCTGGGCTATTCGCCTGACCAGCCCTTCATGGCCCGCGCCCTCGTCAACGGCGAGATCATCGACGCCGTGGTCCGCACCGGCACCTTCACGCCCCTGACCATCAAGGGCGAGTACGGCAAGGACAACACCCGCATCAGCGGCTATTTCGACTTCTCCGGCTCGGACCTGCTGGCCCCGTTCGCCGAGCGGATCGGCCGCACCGCCCGCTTCGGCTTCGCCACCACGCCCGACACCGACGGCGACGGCCAGCAGGGGGTCGGCTGGGCGCTCATCGCCGAAAACCTCAACTCCAGCGCCAGCGGCCAGATCAGCCTCAAGGACCGCCGCAGCCGCGACGGCATCCGGCTGGAGATCGCCACCCCGTCGCTGAACCGGTTGACCGGCGCCCCCTCGGCGGGACCGGCCTCCTACACCGGCACGTTCAAGGGCGACGCCTCCAGCTGGACCCTGAACGGCGCCGCCGACCTGCTGGCCGTCGAGGTCTCCAGCTATCAGGCCCGCCGCGTTCACGGCGACCTGAACGTCCAGGTCCGCAACGGACGGATGGACCTGGACGGCGACATCCAGGCGGACGGCGGCTCCACCGCCGGCATCATCGGCGGCCTGCTGGGCCAGCGCCCCCGCATCATCTTCGACGCCGCCCGCCAGCCGGACGGCGCCCTGCTGCTGCAGAAGATCGACCTGACCGGTCAGGCCCTGAAGGTCACCGGCTCGGGCGGTCGCAACCTGCTGGGCGGCCTCGGCTTCCGGGGCGACGTCCGCATCACCGACGCCTCGAAGATCCACAGCGGCGCGCGCGGCGCCTTCGGCGGCCCCCTCTCCGCCTCCACGGCCCGCACCGGCGCGCCCTGGCGCCTGACCTTCGACGGTCGCGGTCGCGGTCTGGCCACCGGTCAGGGCGAGCTGGATCGCCTGCTGGGCGCCACGCCCCGGCTGCAGCTGACCGGCGCCCTCAACAACGGCCGGATCGAGGTCGAGCGCGCGGCCCTGAACGGCGCCCAGGGCGCGGCCAACGCCCGGGGCCTGATCGAGGGCAACGGCGGCCTGCGGCTGGCCCTGGACTGGAACGCCCGCGGCCCCTTCGGCGTCGGTCCGGTGGAGATCGACGGGGCCATGACCGGAGACGGCGCCCTGACCGGCACCCTGGCCAAGCCCCGCGCCGACCTGCGCGCCGCCTTCGCCAGCGTCAACGCCGGGGCGCTGAAGCTGACCGACGCCAACCTGACCCTCAGCTTCCGCAAGGGCGAGGACGCCTCGGACGGCAGCATCGCCGTCACCGCCGGCTCGAACTACGGCCCGGCGCGGGCCAGCGGGAACTTCTATCTCGGCGGACCGCGCATCCGCCTCAGCAACGTGGATCTGGACGCCGGCGGCGTGACCGCGCGGGGCGACATCGCCCTGTCCAACAGCATCCCCTCCAGCGCCGACCTGACCTTCACCGCCCGCCCGGGCGCCTTCCTCGCCTCCGGGGAAGCCAATGGCCGGGTGCGTCTGACCGAGGGCGCCGGCGCCGAGACCGCCGTGCTGGACGTCTCGGGCCGCAATGTCCGCTTCGCCGGCTCGCCCTATGTCATCCGCACCCTCGATCTGGACGGTCGCGGCACGCTGGAGCGCCTGCCCTTCACCCTCAAGGCCGACGTCGGCGGCCCGACCCCGCTCTCGTTCGACGGCTCCGGCGTCTATTCGCGCGAAGGCCCGTCGCAGAGCGTGACGCTGCAAGGCGGCGGCTCGGTGCGCGAGATCGACTTCACCACCCGCTCCCCCGCCGTCGTGGCCCTGTCCGGCGACGGGCGCGTGGTCCGCGTCGATCTGGCGGTCGGCGGCGGCGTTCTGACCGGCGACCTGCGCCAGGATTCCCGCGCCGCCGTCATCGAGGCCAATCTGACCAGCGTCGAGCTGGGCTCCCTGTCCCCCGATCTGCGCGGCCGCGTGACCGGCAACCTGTCCCTGCGCGGCTCGGGCGACGACCTGTCCGGCTCGGCCAACGTCAGTCTGGAGGACCTCCGCAGCATCGACGCCCCGCGCGGCATGGAGGTCGACGGCACGCTGAACGCCACCCTGGTGGACAACACCCTGCGCCTTCAGGCCCGCGCCACCGATGCGGACGCCGTTCAGGCCAGCGCCGACCTGGCCCTACCGGTCGAGGCCTCCGCCGCGCCGCTGCGGCTGGCCATCGCCCGCACCCGCCCGATGCAGGGCACGGTGAACATCCGCGGCCAGATCCAGCCGATCTGGGACCTGTTCCTCGGCGGCGACCGGTCGCTGGCCGGCCAGATGAACGCCAACGCCACCCTCGCCGGCACCTTGGCCGAGCCGCGCATCAACGGCCGTCTGGACCTCGCGCAGGGATCCTTCCGCGACAACGCCACCGGCCTGCGTCTGGCGGGGATGACCCTGAACAGCCGCTTTGACGACACCACCGCCCTGATCGAGACCTTCAGCGCCAACGACGGCGCGGGCGGCCAGGTCAGCGGACAGGGCCGGATCGGCCTGCGTCAGGGCTCCGGCTCCAGCTTCCAGCTGCTGCTGCGCCGCTTCCGCATCATCGACAACGACATCGCCGAGGCCCGCGCCTCCGGTCCGATCACCGTCATCCGGGCCGAGGACGGCAACATCCGCCTGACCGGCCAGATGGACATCGACGAGGCCCGCATCGAGGCCAATCCGCCCGGCTCCAACGGCATCGTCCGCATGGATGTGGTCGAGATCAACCGCCCCGGCGGCGACGTGCCCGAAGAACAGCAGACCCGCACCCGCGGCCCGCAGATCGGCATGGACATCGCCATCCGCTCGCCCGGCGGCGACGTGCGTGTGGTCGGTCGCGGCCTGAACGTCGAGATGGGCGTCAACGCCCGTGTCACCGGCACCATCTCCCAGCCCAACCTGACCGGCACGGCACGGGTGGTGCGCGGCGACTACGACTTCGCTGGCAAGCGCTTCATCTTCGACCAGACCGGCACGGTCACCCTGTCGACCCGGCCGGAGCAGATTCGTCTGAACCTGTCGGCGACGCGCGAGGATCCGGCCCTGACGGCCACCATCCGCGTCACCGGCACGGCGGCGCGGCCCGAGATCGCCCTGACCTCCACCCCCGCCCTGCCGCAGGACGAAATCCTGTCGCAGGTGCTGTTCGGCCGCTCGGCCTCGCAGCTGTCCGCCTTCGAGGCGGCCCAGCTGGCGGCGGGCGTGGCCGCGCTGGCGGGCGGCGGCGGCTTCGATGTGATCGGGAACCTGCGCGAGCTGGCGGGTCTGGACCGCCTGTCCTTCGGCGGCGAGGCGTCCAGCCTGACCGTGGCGGGCGGCCGCTACATCACCGACAATGTCTATCTGGAAGTCATCGGCGGCGGCGAGGGCGGCGCCGGGGTGAACGTCGAGTGGCAGGTGCGCCGCAATCTGACGGTCAGTTCGAAATTCGGCGGCCAGGGCGAGGCCAGCCTGTCCATCCGCTGGCGCCGACAAAGCCGGCAGCCGGGCGGCGCCCCGCAGGATCGCCGCCCGAACCGTTAGGCCCTTATTCGTCCCAGGTGTTGGCTTCGGCGTTGCGGAGCTTGTCCAGCTTGGACGCGCCGCGGATGCCCGCAATGTGCAGAACCAGTTGCACGATCAGCAGCACCATGCCGATCCAGGTCTGCCAGGCCGGGGTGGCGGCGTTGGCTTCCGCCACTTCCGGCATGGCGCTGGCGGCGAGCAGTCCGAACACGCCCATGATCAGGCCGAAGCCGACCAGGATCACGAAGATGATCGGGATCACGATGTTCGGCTTGGCCCACTGGAACAGGCCGATCACCAGCTGGATCACGCACAGGCCGACACCGGTCCACAGGGCGAACTGGCCGATGGCCCCCGCCATTTCCGGCGTTCCGGCCGACGCCTGCGCGACCGCCGCATCCATCGCCGCCTGCCCGGCGGTCAGCATGTAGATGACGCCGATCAGGCCCCACGCCGCGCCCAGGAAGATGGCGATCGCGCTCGCGCGTGCGGCGGCGACGGCGTCCGCCTCGGTCGTAATCACCGCGGTCGGGTTCGCGGCCTTTGCCCAGTCAGTCATTTGCTTTCTCCTTTAGAGGGAAGCGAACCCTAACCCGATCCCGTGACGAGTCGTAACCCGGCCTCGCTTCACCTTTGCCGCGCGCTTGTTTAGGGTCCGCCCGATGCGGATTCTGCCTTCTGACCAGTCCGTGCTCGATCACGTCGCGGCCCGCGAAGCCGCCATCATCGGACGCGCGGTGGCGTGGGCGAACGTCAACTCCGGCAGCCGTCACGCTGATGGATTGAACACCGTCCTCGCCCTGCTCGAGACCGAGGCGCGCGGACTGCCCGCGACGGTCGAGCGCATCCCCACCCGGGGCTCCACCACCGTGGCCGACGACGGCGCGGTGCGCGAGGAGGCCCATGCCGACGCGCTGAAGATCACCTGCCGCCCCGACGCGCCGCTTCAGGTCGTGCTGACCGGCCACTACGACACCGTCTTTCCCGAGACCTCGGGCTTCCAGACCGTCGTCACCCGCGCCGACGGCGCCCTGAACGGTCCCGGCATCGCCGACATGAAGGGCGGCATCTCCGTCCTGCTGGCCGCGCTGGAAGCGTTCGAGACCCATCCGGACCGCGAACGGGTCGGCTGGACCGTGCTGCTGTCACCCGACGAGGAAATCGGCTCCCCCGCCTCCGCCCCCCTGCTGGCCGAGCTCGGCGCGCGCGGCCATGTCGGCATGACCTATGAGCCCGCACTGGCGGACGGCACCCTCGCGGGCGAGCGCAAGGGCAGCGGCAACTACCATCTGATCGTCACCGGCAAGGCCGCCCACGCGGGCCGCGCCTTCCATGAGGGCGCCAACGCCGTCGCCGGCGCCGCCATCATCGCCGCCCGCCTGCACGCCCTGAACGGCCAGCGCGAGGGCGTCACCGTCAATGTCGCGAAGATCAGCGGCGGCGGCCCGCTCAACGTCGTCGCCGACAACGCTGTGGTCCGCTTCAACGTCCGCGTCCCCGACGCCCAGTCCTCCGCCTGGATTTCGGAAACGGTTCAGCAGATCGCCGCCGAGCCCCCCTTCCCCGGCCTGACGATGGATCTGCACGGCGGCATGACCCGCGCGCCCAAGCCGATGGACGCCAGCCAGACCGCCCTGTTCGAGGCTGTCCGCGACACCGGCGCCCTGCTCGGCCAGACCATCGCCTGGAAGCCGTCGGGCGGCGTCTGCGAGGGCAACAATCTGCACGCCGCGGGCCTGCCCAATATCGACACCCTCGGCGTCCTGGGCGGCGACATCCATTCGGATCAGGAGTTCGCCTGGCCCGCCAGCTTCGTCGAACGGGCGCAACTGTCCGCGCTCATCCTGTGCAAGATCGCCTCGGGCGAAATCGACGCCCTCAAATTGAAGTCCCTGCGTCTGGAGACGATGTAACCCCCATGCTCGTCGTCCGACCTTCCGGCCCCGCCGACCTCGACCACCTGCTCGAACTCGCCATCCTCTCCGGCCCCGGCTTCACCAGCCTGCCCGAAGACCCGGACCAGCTGTCCGAACGCCTCGACCTCAGCCGCGACAGCTTCCTCGGCAAGATGGAGCCGCACGAGCGCTGGTACACATTGATGCTCGAGGAGAGCGAAACCGGCGACGTCGACGGCATCGGCTCGGTGAAGGCCTCCGTCGGCCTGAAGCGTCCCTTCTTCAGCTTCCGGGTCGTCAACAACGCCCAGTCCTCGCCCTCGCTCGGCATCAAGCTCGAACAGAAGACGCTGGTGCTGGTCAACGAATGCACCGGCTGGACCGAGGTCGGCTCCCTCTTCCTCAAGGCTGACCGACGCAAGGGCGGCGCGGGTCGCCTGCTCAGCCAGTCGCGCTACATGCTGATCGGCGCCGAGCCCGAGCTGTTCAACGAGAACGTCCTGGCCGAGCTGCGCGGCGTCTTCACCCCCGACGGCGCCTGCCCCTTCTGGGACCACGTCGCGCACAAGTTCTTCCCGATGGAGTTCGACGAGGCCGACCGCCTGACCGGCGCCACGGACAAGCAGTTCATCCTCGACCTGGCCCCGCGCCATCCGATCTATGTCGAGCTCCTGCCCGAGCCCGCCCGGGCGGTGATCGGCAAGGTCCACCCGCAGGGCGTGCCCGCCATGGCCCTGCTGGAAAGCGAGGGCTTCCGCCCCAACGGCCTGATCGACATCTTCGACGCCGGTCCCACCGTCTCCTGCCAGCGCGACAACATCCGCACCGTCCGCGACGCCCGCCCCCTGACCGTCGCCATCGCCGATGAGGTCGAGGCCGAACTGCCCGGCCTGATCTCGACCAACAGCGTCAGCGCCTTCCGCGCCGTCCGCCAGCGCGCCCATATCGAGGGCGATGTCGCCACCCTGACCCGCGAAACCGCCGACGCCCTGAAGGTGAAGGCCGGCGACACTGTCCGCGTGAAAACCTGAGCCCCGCATGACCCAGTTCCAGTCCATCAATCCCGCCACCGGCGAAACCGTCTGGGACGGCCCCGCCGCCTCCGCCGCCGAGGTCCAGGCCGCGACCGACCGCGCCCGCGCCGCCTTCCCCGACTGGGCCGACCGCCCGCGTCAGGACCGCATCGACGCGGTGAAACGCTATCAGGCCGTCCTGAAGGAGCGCGCCCCGCAGATCGCCGAGGCCATCAGCCGCGAAACCGGCAAGGCCCTGTGGGAGACCCAGACCGAGCTCACCGCCATGCAGGGCAAGGTCGATATCTCGATCCGCGCCTATGACGAGCGCACCGGCGAACGCACCGCCGCCACCGCCTTCGGCTCCGCGACCCTGCGCCACCGCCCGCACGGCGTCGCGGCCGTGCTCGGGCCGTTCAACTTCCCCGGCCACCTGCCCAACGGCCACATCGTCCCGGCCCTGCTGGCGGGCGACACGGTCGTGTTCAAGCCGTCCGAGGAAACGCCCCTGACCGGCCAGCTGATGGCTGAATGCCTCGACGCCGCCGACCTGCCCAAGGGCGTGTTCAACATGGTTCAGGGCGGTCGCGACACGGGCGCGGCCCTGCTGGATCAGCCGATCGACGCCCTGATGTTCACCGGCTCGGGCGCGGCGGGCGCCCACTTCCGCCGCAAGTTCGCCGACGATCCTCACGTCGTCCTGGCGCTGGAGCTGGGCGGCAACAACCCGCTGGTCGTCTGGGACGCCGCCGACGCCGAGGCTGTCGCGGGCATCGTGGTTCAGTCCGCCTTCGTCACCACCGGCCAGCGCTGCTCCTGCGCGCGCCGCCTGATCGTGCCGGAAGGCGCGGCGGGCGACGCCGTCGTCGAGGCCGTGGCCGCC
>JAVHYH010000214.1 GCA_031119155.1 Brevundimonas sp. | reverse complement strand
GCCCGGGCGGCCGGCGCCGCGCCGGTCCGACGCGGCGATCCCGGCTACGGTCCCCACCTTGATCGCGACAACGACGGGATCGGCTGCGAACGCTGATCGCCTCCGCGGGCAAATGGCGGACACGACGCCCTGGCCGGTGTCGCGGGTGCACCGGAGGTCCGGCCCTGTGACACCGCCCCCCGCCCCGCCCACGTGTGAATGGCGTCCGCAGGCTCTCCCGATCACCTGCCCCTGAAACCCTCAGGGACCAGCCTCTCGCCTCAGGGGCGCGGCAGGGGTTCGCGGTAGGGCTCGCCGCGCACGCCGGCCTCGGCGCGAGACAGCAGCGCCCTCTGGAAATCCGTCGAGACCTTGATGACCACATCGCGGCGCCGAAGACCGTCGCTCAGGGCCTTGCAGGTGGCGCGCACGCCGCCGATTCCGCCATGGATCCAGTCGTCCGTCCGGACGGTGATCAGGCCCGGTTTGCGGCTGTCATCGGCGCCGGCGGCGGCCAGCATGGCGTCCATCCGGTCGTTCAGGTCATCGGCGGTCATGGCGCCGAGGTCCAGGGCGAGTCGGTCGCGATCGCCGAACCGGCGCACAGAACGCCGATACCGTTTTCTCGGCCTGTTGCCAGCGGCGAAGGATCGGGCCAGTCCTGCCCGATGCCGCCGACCACGCTCGCCCTCATCGCCATCGTCTTCTTCGCCGCCGGCCTGGTGAAGGGCGTGTCCGGCATGGGCCTGCCGACGGTCGTCATGGCCCTGCTGGGCGCGACCCTGTCACCCCTGACCGCCGCGAGCCTGGCCACCCTTCCCACCTTCCTGACCAATGTCTGGCAGCTGGTCAGCGGGGGATCGCTCGGTCCGCTGCTGCGCCGATTCGGCCTCATGCTGACGCTGACCTTCGCCGCCACCCTCGCCGCGACCACATTGATCGTCACGCTGGACGCCCGTCAGATCACCACGGTCCTCGGTCTCGTCCTCACCCTCTACGCCGCCTATGGCCTGGCGGCGCGGCCCTTCAGCCTGTCGCCCCGCTGGGAGCGCCGCCTCGCACCGGCGTCCGGTCTGGTCACGGGCGCCATCACCGGCGCGACCGGCGCGGCCGTCGTGCCCCTGGTGCCCTTCCTTCAGTCGCTGAACCTGTCGAAGGACGATCTCGTCCAGACCCTCGGCCTTTCGTTCACGGTCTCAAGCCTGGCCCTGACGCTGGGTTTGGCCCTGCAGGGCGCGCTGCAGCTGGACCTCGGCCTGTTGTCGCTCGCGGCCACCGTGCCCGCGGTGCTCGGCGTGGTCGCCGGCCAGGCGCTGCGCCGGCGAATCTCCCAGACGCTGTTCCGCAAGGTGTTCTTCGTCGCCATCGCCCTGCTGGGTCTGGAAATGGCGACACGTGTCCTGCGCGCCGGCTAGGGACGCTGTGGCGGAGCGGTTTGAGACCGCACCTCAAACACAGTTATGTCCGTTGCCGGACTTTATTGTTTTCAAGACTTTACGGCGCTTTAGGCAATTTCCCCTACATCTCTCGAGGCGCTCTATCCGGGCGATGGACAAGGCCTGCGCATGACCGGGAAAACGGGCTCACAGTTGCCCCTGCTGCAGCGCGTCGTGGTCGCCGGCCAGCTTCGCTACTGGATCATCACCAGCTGGGCCCTGGCCCTGGCCACGATGATCCCCCTCCCCTGGGTCGCCCTGTGGTACGGCGTCACCCTGCTGAGCGGCCTGGTGCGCGGCGCCGTCGACAAGCGCCGGGACGCCCTGCCCGCGGGGGCCGGAACCCTCGTCGCGACCCTCTCCTGCGTCTCCTGGGCGATCGCCCCCCTGCTCGCCTGGTTCCTCGGCGGCCTGCATGGCGACACCCTGGCCGCGGTTCTCCTCTGCGCCGGCTATTTCCTGGTCTTCACCCAGATGCGCGCCGCCCCGCGCGAGGCCCTCCTCGTGTCCTCGCCCTATTCACTCGCCACCGTCGTCATCCTGGCCGACATGTATGGCGAGCCCCAGTTCTGGACCGTGCTCGCCGCCCTGCCGGTGCTGGCCATCTCCCTGCTCATCAAGGTGCTGATCACCCAGCTCAAGGACCGCGAACTGCAGGCGGTGGCCGATCGGCAGGCCGAGCTGATCGTCGAACTGGAACAGGCTCGCGACCGGGCCAACGCCGCCTCGGAGGCCAAGTCCAACTTCCTCGCCGTCATCTCCCACGAACTTCGCACGCCGATGAACGGCGTGCTGGGCGCCGCTCAACTGCTGGACCATGACGGCCTGGCGGCGCGGGACCGGGAGTATGTCCGCCTGATCCAGGGCTCCGGGGAAAACCTGCTGGGCCTGCTCAACGACCTTCTGGACGTCAGCAAGATGGAGGCCGGAAAGCTCGAACTTCACCCTGAACCCATCGTCCTGGCGGACTTTCAGGCGCGGCTGGTCGGTCCCTGCCGGGCCCAGGCGGAAGCCAAGGGGCTCGAGCTGGTGGTCGTCCAGCAGGATCCCGCGCCCGGTCGCGTCCTCGGCGATCCCCTGCGGCTGGGACAGGTGGTGCAGAACCTCCTCAGCAACGCCATCAAATTCACGGAGACCGGCCGGGTCACCCTGACCCTGTCGTCGCGCGACGCGGACGACCACTGCGAGCTCACCTTCGCCGTGGAGGACACAGGCCCGGGCATCGACGCCGAGGGACAGGCCAGGCTGTTCCAGCCGTTCCAGCAACTGGACGATTCCTCGACGCGCCGGTTCGGCGGGACCGGCCTTGGCCTGACCATCGCGCGTCGCATCGCCCATCAGATGCAGGGCGATGTGGTCGTCCGGTCCACGCCGGGCCTGGGGTCAACCTTCACCTTCACCGCCCGCGTCACCCGACTGGCGGACGCGGAGCCCGCCGCGGACACAGTGGCCGAGGCCGGAACCGACCCGGGGCGGCTGCGGGTGCTGGTGGTCGAGGACCACGCGGTCAACCGGCTGATCCTGCAGGCCTGGCTGACGGCCCAGGGGCATGAGGTCAGCGTGGCTGAGGACGGAGAGGCGGCCCTGGTCGCCGCCGGCCGCGAGGCGTTCGATCTGATCCTGATGGACGTCAACATGCCGGTCATGGATGGCCTGACCGCCACCCGCCAGCTGCGGCGCCGCTCTGGCCCCAATGGGAGCGTCCCTGTGGTCATCCTGTCGGCGTCCGCCCGCCGCGAGGATCACGAGATCGGCCTGGCCGCCGGCGCCGACGCCTACCTGAACAAGCCGATCGACTTCGGCGCCCTCGCGACGCTTCTGGGACGGCTGCCCCGGCGGAGCGGCCCGGTCGAGGCGGGGCCAGGCCAGCGCGCCGCAGCGTGAGCGGCGCCGGTGCGGCGTGAGCCGCGAACCGCACGGTGAGCCCCATCCGGGTCTTGCCCGTCCATCATGTGTCGGCCGGCGACTTGCCATCGCCGCCCGGCGGTGTACCCCGATCCCATGATGACGGACTCAGATCGCATCGAGGCGCTCCTCGACATCGTCGACCCGGACCGCACCGCAGGTCACGACCGCAGCGCGCAACTGGTGGTGCTGGGCTATGCCGAACGCGTCGGCCGGGCAGGCTTCCGGCCGACCAACGCCGGCTGGACCTTGCTGGGGGACAAGGGGCGCGCGTTCGACGCCAGCTAGGCGCCGGGCTCAGGCGCCTGCGCCTGTCCCGCCCCCTTCACCGCCCTTCCCCCGCCAGGCCTGATCAGGGCTTACCCCCAAGGCGGCGGTGAAACACCTCCCGGAAGGCCGTCGCGCCCGCCTTAGGTCCGGGTTCAACGGCCCGTGGGACAGCGCGCCTCCGGCGTCCGGGTCACCAGGCCGATGTCCGCCAGGGAGACCCGAAGCGCCGCCTGCGACCGCAGGGCGAACGGCGTGTCGACGGCGCCGAGGTCGGCGGCGGCGAAACAGCTCAGCGGAACACGCACCGAAACCCACTGGCCGACAGGCGCGCCGGCGAGCAGGGCGCTGACGTCGAGCCGGCGTCCGCCGAACCCGATCTCGACCGGGCCCGTAACCGGACCGTCGGGGCGGATCGAGACGCCCAGCACCATGTCCCCGTTGCTCTGCCGGGACAGGTCGACGGCGGGCCCCGTGATCAGGGCTTCGGCCGGTCCGCTGAAGGTCAGGGCGACGGCGCTTTCCTGGGCGGCTCCGTCGGTCGGGCGCACCGAGAGGGCGCCGCGCGGGCTGGACGCCGCCAGCACCGTGCCGACGCGGCTGTCGCCGCCGTCGTCGCGCAGCATCAGCGACCAGGGGGCCTGGACCCGGCCGTCCGAGAAATAGCCGTCGACATTGGCGCGACGGGCCGTCACCCCGGGCGCCTCCGACAGGGCGCCGGTATGGGCGGGCGCCGCATAGCTCAGGCCGTAGCCATAGGCGAACTGGGGCGAATAGCTCGCCTCCCCGACGTTCAGCACGTCCTGGCCGGCGTCACGCGGCCAGGAGAAGGACAGGCGTCCGGTGAAGTCGTGCCCGGGGCGGCCGTCCGCGCCGGCGACCAGCACCTCCGCCACGCCCGCGCCTTCGCTTCCGGGCAGCCAGGCCGCCACGAAGGCGTCCGAGGCGTTGATCTCGGGATTGGTCCAGAGCGGGCGACCGCTCAGGAAGATCGAGACCGTCGGGATCCCCGCCGCCTTGTAGCGCCGCAGCAGGGCCAGGGGCTCTTCCGGGCCGTAGTCCAAGGTCTCCACATCGCCCTGGAACTCGGCGTAGGGCGTTTCTCCGAACACGACGATCGCCACGTCGGGGCGCGCCTCATAGTCGCCGTCGGCGCTGAGGGTCGCCGAACCGCCGGCCGCCTCGACCGCCGTCTTCAGCCCGGCCCAGATCGATGTGCCGCCGGGGAAGTCCGCATTGGTGGTGTCGGCGCCCTGCCAGGACACGGTCCAGCCGCCCGAGGCCTGGCCGATCGAATCCGCCGCCTCTCCGGCGACCAGCACCCGGGCGCCGGGGCGCAGGGGCAGCACCCCTTCATTCTTGATCAGCACGAGGGATTTGCGGACCGCCTCGCGCGCCAGGTCCCGGTGCGCGGGGGCGCCGAGCACCTCGGGCCGATCCTCCAGGGACCGGTCGCGGTCGAACACGCCGAGCTTGATCTTCACCCGCAGGATCCGGCGCACCGCATCGTCGAGACGGGCGGCGGGGATTTCGCCGGCGCGCGCCTGGGCCAGGGTGTTGTCGTAAAGGCCGCGCCAGCTGTCGGGGGCCATGAACATGTCCAGCCCGGCGTTGATCGCCTGCGGGCAGCTTTCATTGCTGCAGCCCGGGATCTGGCCGTGGGCGTTCCAGTCGCCCACCACGAAGCCGGTGAAGCCCAACCGCCCCGTGAGCACGTCGGTCAGCAGCCCGGCC
>JAVHYH010000213.1 GCA_031119155.1 Brevundimonas sp. | reverse complement strand
GCGAGACGACGATGTTGCCGCGCGGACGGTCCATTTTCAGGATCGCGAAGGGCTGTTCCTTGCCCATCAGCGGGCCGACGTCGCGCACCGGGCGGATGTCGACTTGCGAGCCCGGCAGGAAGGCCGAGGCGCCGCCCAGGTCGACGGTGAAGCCGCCCTTGACGCGACCGACGATGGTGCCGTTGACCGGTTGGCCGTCGGCGAAGACGACTTCCAGACGGGTCCAGGCTTCTTCGCGGCGAGCCTTGTCGCGGCTGATGACCGCTTCACCCAGGGCGTTCTCGACGCGCTCCAGATAGACTTCGACGTTGTCGCCGACCTTCGGGATCACGGCGCCTTCGCCGATGCCGAATTCGCGGGCCGGGATGCGGCCTTCGGTCTTCAGACCGACGTCGATGATCAGGATGTCCTTTTCGATGCCGACGACGCGGCCGTGGACAACCTGGCCTTCGCCGAGGTCACGACCCTGCAGGGTCTCATCGAGCAGCGCCGAGAAATCGTCGCGGGTGGGGGAGAGGGTATCGGTCATGTAACTCTGGAGTTGGAGGAAAGGGTCTCTGCGCGCGACCGGATGGTCCCGCGCGAAGGGGGTTCAAAAGGGGAAATCAGGTCGTCGGGACGCGAGGCTCGAAACTCAGCCAGAGCGCCCGCGGAAGCCGAGGATGGGAGCGTTGGATTTGCGATCAGGGCCCTCAGGCCGATTTCGCGCGCGCCGCCTCGACGATACGGCGGGCCGCATCGAAGGCGGCTTCTATATCCATATCGGTCGTATCCAGCAAGACGGCGTCTTGCGCCTGCACCATCGGGGCCGCGCCCCGCCCGGCATCCCGCTCGTCGCGCTTGATGATGTCGGCCAGCATGGCCTCGAAGGCGATGTCGTGTCCGCGCGCCGTCAGCTGCTTCCAGCGACGCGTCGCCCGCACCTCCGGCGTCGCGGTGATGAACAGCTTGGCCGGAGCCTCCGGCGCGATGACGGTGCCGATGTCGCGCCCGTCCAGCACCGCCCCGCCCGCCTGCGCCGCGAAAGTCTTCTGGAAGGCCAGCAGGGCCGCGCGCACGCCGGGATAGCCGGCGATCCGGCTGGCGGCCTCGCCCGCCTCGCCGCTGGTCAGGCGATCGGTGTCGGTCAGGTGGCTGGCGTCCAGCTTCAGGGCCACGGCCTCGGCGAAGGCGGCGTCATCCAGCGATCCGCCCGCATCCAGCACACCCACGCCCACGGCCCGGTACAGCAATCCGGTGTCCAGATGCGGCAGGCCATAGGTCGCGGCCAGCCGCGCGGCGATGGTGCCCTTACCCGAGGCGGCGGGTCCGTCGACGGCGATGACGAGCGTTTGGGTCAAGAAGGTCTTCCGGTCGGAGCCCGTTGCGGCCCCGTCGCGAGGGTCACGATCTGGGTCTCAGGGCGAGGGACGCCCAGAAACACACCCCGGCGAGGGATAGCAAGACCGCACTGGAGCCCAGCATGACGCCGATCCGTCGCCGGAACAGCCGGGTGGCGACCTCTTCCGACAGGTCCAGCGCGGCATGGCCGTCCATCCGCCCGTCCGCCAGATCGATCAGCCCCTCAATGTGAAAGCCGATCCCGAACACGAGAAAGGCCAGCCCCACGACCAGCAAACCGGCGGCGCAGGCCCGCAACACGACATGACGTGGGAGGGTGCGCGACAGGGGCTCAGTCATTGGCCTCCGCCCGCGCCGCCCTTGGCCTGATGATCGCGTTCACGGCGATAGACAGGCAGGCCGCCGCCAGCCCCAGACACAGGGTCAGCCCGGCGCCGAAGAAGACCACCGCGCCCCAAAACAGGACCGGCGACCGGGCGACCGTCAGATCCGGCCCGCGCCGGTTGCGGATCACGCCTCGCTCGATGACTTCGATCAGATCCGCGCCGCCCACCCAGACCATGGCCCCGAGCAGGACCGCCACGACCAGAAATGTCAGCCACTGGGCGCGAGCGGGCTTGGCGGAAGAGGTCATGGTTGGCGCGGCCTCAGAAGCAGACCCGCGCCGAAGCTCGCTCCCGCCAGGATCAGTATGCCGCCGCTGAACAGGAAGGCTGTCCTCTGACTGCGCGCGAAGAATGTCGGATTGTCGGCCTGTAGGGTGACGCCGGCGCCGCGTCGATGATCAATCCGGCCGTCGAAACGATCCACCAACGCCTGACCGCCTATGTAAAGCCCGACCATCAGAAGGCCGACGGCCACCTGAAGAAGGGCCGTTGAGGCCGAGACGTGCGGGAGTGGCCGGGTCATCCGATCTCCGCGCCCAGCCCCCGCATCATCTCCACGAAGCCCGGGAAGCTGGTGGCGATCATGTCCGGCTCATCGACCGTGACCGGCTGCTCGGCGGCGAGGCCCAGCACCAGATGGCTCATGGCGATGCGGTGATCGTGGGCGGTGTGCACCGTCCCGCCGCCGCGCACCGGACCACCGGTGACGATGAAGCCCTCGGGCTCCTCCTCGACCGCGACGCCGCAGGCCCGCAGGCCCGCGACCATCAGGGCGATCCGGTCGCTCTCCTTGACCCGCATCTCGCCGACGCCGCGCATCACCGTCTCGCCTTCCGCGAAGGCGGCGGTGGCGGCCAGGATCGGATATTCGTCGATCATCGAGGCGGCGCGGTCCTCGGGGACGACCACGCCCTTCAGCGCCGAGTGACGGGCGGTGATGTCGCCGACCTCCTCGCCCCCGGCCATGCGGCGGTTGGTGATGGTCAGATCCGCGCCCATCTCAAGCCAGGTGTCGAACAGGCCCGTGCGCAGGGGGTTCAGCATGACGCCCTCGACCGTCACCGCCGAGCCTGGCACGACCAGCCCCGCCGCCAGCGGGAAGGCCGCCGAGGACGGATCGCCCGGCACGGCGACGAAGGTTCCGGTCAGCGGCTGCCCGCCCTTCAGGGTGATGACCCAGCCCTCGCCCTGTTCCTCGACGCCGACCTCCGCCCCGAAGGCGCGCAGCATCCGTTCGGTGTGATCCCGGCTCTTCTCCGGCTCGGCGACCGTGGTCACGCCGTCCGCGTTCAGCCCGGCCAGCAGGATGGCAGACTTGATCTGCGCCGAGGCAACCGTCTGCACATAGTCGATGCCGCGCAGGCTTCCGCCGGTCAGGGTGACCGGCACCCGATCCTCCGCCGCTCGCCAGTCAAACGTCGCGCCCATATCGGCCAGCGGGCCGGTGACCCGCTTCATGGGCCGCTTCCGCAAGCTCGCGTCGCCGTCGAAGGTCGCGCTGATCGGATAGCCCGCCGCCGCGCCCATCAGCAGGCGCACGCCCGTTCCGGCGTTGCCGCAGTCGATCACGCCCTCAGGCGAGCGGAAGCCGCCCCGCCCCGTGACCCGCCAATGTCCCTCGCCCAGCCGCTCCACGGTCGCCCCGAGGGCCTCGACCGCGCGAGCCGTCGCCAGCACGTCGTCGCCCTCCAACAGCCCCTCGACCTCGGTTACGCCGGTGGCCATGGCTCCGAAGATCATCGCGCGGTGCGACATGCTCTTGTCGCCGGGGGCGCGCACGGAACCGGTCAGCGCGGGGCTGCGATGGGCGGTCAGATGTGGGATGTTCGTCACCCGCGGGTCTCCGAAAGGGCATGGACGGCGCGGGTGGCGCAGAGAACGCTTTTGACAGCGGCCCCAAGGGGTGGCAAGGGACGCGCCCGAATTCCCCCTGAACGTGAGAGGCGCCTCCGTGGCTAATCCCGAACTGGGCCAAAAGCAGGTCTGTCCGAACTGCCAGGCCAAATTCTACGACCTGAACCGTCGTCCGGCCCACTGCCCGAAATGCGGCACTGACTTCGATCCCGAAGAAGCGCTGAAGCTGCGCAACCGTCGCGGCCGCCCGGCCGGCTATCCGGCGGACGACGAAGGCGAAGATCAGGTCAAGGACAAGAAGGCCGACGGCGACGAGGACGAGGAAGACGACGTCAAGACGCCGGAGATCGACGAGGAAGGCCACGAGCCGATCCTGACTCCGGACGACGAGGACGAAGCCGTCGTCGACCCGACCGAAGAGAACGGCATGGGCGAAGCCAGCGACGACGATGACGTCCTGGGCGACGACGATGATGACGACTCGGTGCCCTTCATCGAGGACGAGGACGATGACGACTCGTTCGAGGACGAGATCGGCAAGCCCGAGAAGGACGACGACTGACGGAATTCCGGGCGGATCGGAGCCTTCTGATCCGCCCGGGACCACCTTGAGAACAGCGTTCGAAAAAGGTGAAAATAAAAGGCGAAACTGGGCTTGATCCTCAATCGGGCCTGACATAGTTTCCGCCGCCTCGCCGGGGAGCAACACCAACACCTCGGCGGACGAAACCGGCAACGGTTCGGGGCTTTAGCTCAGTTGGTAGAGCGCTTGCATGGCATGCAAGAGGTCAGCGGTTCGACTCCGCTAAGCTCCACCATGAAGGCCCCGCGGGACACCGCGGGGCCTTCTCCATTTCCGGCCCTCCCCTGATCCATCGCGACCGTTGCGCCGTCGGCGTTCCAGCCCCATCTAGGAGCTGAGCCGGCGCCCTGCCGATTGCGGGGGGCGCGGACGGTTCGACAGCCTGCTTCGGGGGCCAGAGAGATGACCACACGCACCGTCCTGTTCGACAGCCCCTTCCTGCTGGGCTTTGACCACACCCGGGCCCTGATCGATCGGGCGCAGCGGGCGGCGGCGGACAGCTATCCCCCGTACAACGTCGAGCAGCGTGGCGAGCGTTCCGTCCGCATCACCCTGGCCGTGGCGGGCTTCGGCCCGGACGATCTGGCGATCACCCTCGAGGGCCGTCAGTTGACCATCGCGGGCAAGCGCGAGGACGCCGGCAAGGACCCGCAGGCCTTCCTGCATCGCGGCATCGCCGGTCGCGGCTTCGTCCGCAGCTTCGTGCTGGCCGACGGGCTGGAGATCGACGAGGCGAAGCTGGAGCACGGTCTGCTGCACGTCGACATGAGCCGGCCGGACGATGTCCAGACCATCCGCCGGATCCCCATCACGACGGGCTGAGAGCCGTCGTTTTCATCGGCCGCCGCATTCGGGGCCGAACCCATACGCCCCGGTGGCGTTAGTTGAGTGAAGGAGGCGGTCATGATGACGCCAGAGCAGAAGATGACCCGACAGGATTTCGCCCATCTGGGCGCGCCGGACCTGGTCTATGTACGCGAGATCCGCGCGGCCGACGTGCTGGCCGACACGCCGATGACGGCGATGCAGGGCCTGTCCGTCGACCCCGAAGCCACCCTCTATGCCGTCCACGGCGCCGACGGCGAGCGGCTGGCCATCATGACCGACCGCGAAACCGCCTTCGCCACCGCCGTGGCGCACGAGCTGGAGCCCGTCTCGGTTCACTGACATCAGAGGGGCGCTATCGCTCGGCTCGCGG
>JAVHYH010000212.1 GCA_031119155.1 Brevundimonas sp. | reverse complement strand
CCGAAGCCAGAGGCCGTCGCCACCGCCTGATGGATCGGCCGTCCGCACAGGGTCAGCATCAGGCCGCCGAAGCTGCCGCCGCCGATGCCCATCATGGCAGACAGTCCGCCGATCACGGACCCGACGACCCGGCGCATCCAGCCGGTGGGGAGGTCCTTGGCCAGGGTGAACCGCTCGGGCAGCAGGCCCAGTTGCAGGCCGATCAGCGCCAGACAGACGCCATAGACGATGGCCAGTCCCTCCATCGACGCCACGCCCGCGATCCCGGCGCCGACCAGCCCGCCGATGCCGACCCAAGGCGTCCAGCTTTTCAGCACCGCCTCATCGACCGCGCCGTGGCTGCGATGCGCCTTCAGCGAGCGTAGCGAGGTCGCCACGATGGTCGCCAGCGAGGTGCCGACCGCGACGTGCAGATTGCTCTCGCCTCCGACGCCCAGCACCTCGAAGGCGTAGAACAGGACGGGCACGATCACCGTCCCGCCCCCGACGCCGAACAGCCCCGCCACCACGCCCCCCGCCAGCCCCGCCGCGACCAGCGCCGCCAGCAGGATGAGGATTTCGGACAGGGGGAGGGCGGTCATGGGGAGGGTGTAGCGGCAAAGGTCGCAGGTGTCAGTGAGCAGTAAGCAGGACGGACTTTGCCTTCCACGCCTGACCCGAAATCCTGCTGCCTGCTGCCTGCTGCCTGCTGCCTGCTGCCTGCTGCCTGCTGCCTGCCTCTCAGTCCGCCAGCCAGAACAGCTCTTCCACCGTCACCCCCAGCGCCCGGGCGAGGCTGAGCGCCAGAATGGTCGACGGGATGAAGACGCCGTTCTCGACGGTGTTGATGGTCTTGCGCGAGACCCCGGCCTTCTCGGCCAGCTCCGCCTGCGTCAGGCCCGCCGTCTGCCTTGCCTCCTTCAGGCGGGACGCCAGCCGGGGGTCAGGCATCGCCGCCCATCTCCCGCTCCGCCCGACGATGCAACTGTGCGAACCGCAACGCCGCCGTCGCCGCCGCGACCCACAGCACCATCGGCAGGGCGACCACCGCCAGATGCGGCTTCCACAGTCCGACCAGATAGACGCTCATCGCCCCGACCAGCAGCATCCAGAAGGCGCAGGTGATGGCGCTGGCCCGATAGGCGCGGGTCAGCTCGTCCTCCAGCAGCCGCTTCTGCTTCCGCGAGCCGCCGTCCCATCCCATGAGCATCACCGGGATCAGCAGCAGGTTGATCGCCGCCGCCGCCGCCAGCAGCACCCCGCTCACGCTCGGATCCTCGCCGCTCAGCCACTCGTCGGCGCGCGTCATGGCGATCACGGTGATGCCCAGCGTCGCCGCGGGCAGGATGGTGATCTGACTGACCCACTTCCGCTGCGCACGGTCGCGATAGTTCTCGCCCGTCCTCTGTCGCGTCTTCCCGATCATGGCGCCGTCCTCCGTGTAACCTTGAGGTTACAAGTAACCTGCGGGTTACAGGAGTCAACCATGCCACACTTGGCGAGTGCACATTGTTCGCCCTAGGGTTCCCCCACTACGGGGGATTCATGTTCAATACGCTTGCTCTTCTCGCCCTGGCGGTCGCGCCGGGAGACATCGGTTCGGCCACCGTCTTGACGGACTTCGGCGCCTCGCGGCCGATCGCCATCGCGCAGGACAGCCTGCCTGCGCTGCAGGAGAAGTTCACCCGGGCGCTTCAGCAGGAGCGCACCGAAGAGGCGCTGGGCCACGTCAAGGCGATCCTGGGCCACCCCGACTTCGCGAGGGCGCCGGAGCAGCGCCGGCTGTCCGCCCTCTATCTCGCCGGCCTTCTGAACCTGGAACTGGGCCGGCATGCGGCCGCCGCGCCCTATCTCGTCGAGGCCACCAGCGTGCCCGGGGCGACGCAGGAACAGTGGTTCTATCGCCTGCAGGCCCAAGCGGGGGCAGGTGATCTCAGCGCCGCCGCCGCCTCGTTGACGATCATGCTGGATCGCTTTCCCGGCGTGCTCGACGATCTGAGCGACCGTTACGTCGCCCAGCTCGTGCACAGCTCGGAACTGGACGACGATACCGCATTCCGCCTTCGCTCAGCGCTCTACGAGGCGAACTGGGATTACGAGTTCGCGGACTGGATCTGGGTGTCCCTCATCAACGATCTGGTGAAGCGCGACCGGGGGGCGGAGGCGGCGCCGATGGTCGCACGGGTTTCGCTCCCGGACGCGCGACTGCAACTCTTCTCCCTGCATCGCTACGACGCGATCCGCCCGGCCGACGCGACGCTGGACCTGCAACGCCTCTACGCCTCCTCGCTGGAGCTCCAGCGCAAGGCGGTGGAGAAGCCGGACGCCGCCCTGAGCGACTTCGTCGCCTATGCGGGCGGACTGTCCGAGCGCGCGCAGTTCGAGCAGGCGCTGGCGATCGCCGATGCGGCACTCGCCCGTCCCGCTCCGGAGGCTGACAGCGAGGACGCGGAGCAGTTGACCTGGATCATGGACATCCGTTCCCGCGCCCTGATGGCGCTGGGTCGTCCGGACGAGGCCCTGGCCCAGATGCAGGCCGCAATGGCCCGGTCCGAGGGCGGGGTCCCGAACGTCAGCCAGACCATCAATCTGGGATGGTTGTACATGCGCATGGGACGCAATGCGGAAGCCGTCGAGGCGGTCAGCGAGGTGACGGAGGGCGCGGTCAGCCCATACGGCATGATGCAGGCCCTGCAGGTGCGGGCCTGCGCGGCCGCGGCCATGGGGGATGAGGCGACGGCGGCGCCCGCCTTCGCCCATCTTGCCGAGAACTGGAAGGACGCGTCCGCCGCCGCCTACGGCGCGCTCGCCTGTCGCGGAGACGAGGAAGGCATGGCGGCGCTGATGATCGCCCGGCTGACGGATCCGAAGACGGCGGACGACACTCTTCAGGCCCTGCATACCTACATCGACACGCCGAACATGACGGCCTTCGACATCCGCCTGTCCGAGGTGCACCGCCGCGTCATCGCCCGCCCCGAGGTGATCGCGGCCCGCGATGCGGTCGGCCAGGTCTATGAGGTGCCGACCATCGGGCCGGAGTTCTAGAGCAGCAGCGCCCCTTCGTGGCGTAGCAGCCAGGTCTTGCGCTCCAGCCCGCCGCCGAAGCCGACCATGGCGCCGTCGGCGCCGACCACCCGGTGGCAGGGCAGGACCACGGCGATCGGGTTGCGGTTCAGCGCCACGCCCGCCGCCTGCGCCGCGCCCGGCTCTCCGGCCCGCTTCGCCATCTCGCCGTAGCTGATCGTCTGGCCCGCCGGGATCTCGGCCAGCGCCCGCCAGACCCGCGCCTGAAAGCCGTCGGCGGCCACGGCGCCGTCCAGCGACCAGGGCGTCCGGCCCAGCGCGGCCTGATCCCCGGCAAAATAGGCGTCCAGCGCCGCGCGCACCGGCCCCGGCGTCTCGCCCTCGACCAGAGCGGCCTGCGGGTACTCGCGCCGCATCATCCGCGCCAGCCCCTCGCCGAACGACACCCCGCGCAGCCGCCCGTCGCCGTCACAGGCCAGTTCCAGCGGGCCGACTGGGGAGGGCAGGATGGAGACGGTCAGGATCATGTCCCGCATCCTGCCCCGATTTCGCGGGCAAGGCTCGCGGCTTTCGGACCTGCACCCCGGCGACGCTTCGGCAACCTTCCCGGAGCCCTTCCGTTTTCCGATCCCGAACAACGGTCGGAGATGACCCGATGCCTTCCGCCAAATCCCTGTCCGCCCTCGCCGCCGGCGCCGTCGTGCTGGCCGCCGCGCCGCTGGCCATGGCCCAGACGCCCTACAATTCCGGCCAGCAGCAGCCGCAGTCGACCCAGCAGCAGGACGCCTTCGGCGCCATCCTCGGCGCCCTGTTCGGCGACCGCCTGGGCGTGTCGAGTTCGCTCGAAGCCGAGTGGACCCGCGGTCGTCGCCCCCTGTCCAACCAGAGCGCCCAATTCCAGACCCGGCTCGACACCGACGTCCGCTCGGGCCGCCTGTCCAGCAGCGAGGCCAATCGCCTGCGCAACGAGTATCAGGACCTCGTTGACCTTGAGGCCCGCTATACCGCCGACGGGCGCGTCACGACCCAGGAGCGCGCCGATCTGGTCGCCCAGTACCGCGAGTTTTCCCAGCGCGTCGAAGCCGGCGGCTCGGACTATTCCTCGGGCCGCAGCAGCGTCGCGGACGGCCGTCGCGACTTCGAGGCGCGTGTCGATGCCGCCGTGCGCGACCGTCGCCTGACCCGCACCGAGGGCACCCGGCTGAAGACCGACTACGCCGACCTGATCCGGGTCGAGGCCAACTACCTGCGCGACGGTCGCCTCACTTCGACCGAGCGCGATGATCTCGACAGCCGCCTTGATGCGCTGGACGCCCGCGTCGGCGACGGCCCCTCGGGCGGCGGCAACAGCGGCTATCTCGACAACCGCACCCGCCTGTCCAACGTGGATCGCGCCCTGTCGTCCTCGGGCCTCAGCAGCAGCGTTCAGGCCCAGATCCGCGTCGAGCTGGGCGACCTGACCCGTCTGGAGGCCGCCTGGAGCCGTCTCAGCCCCACCGCCGACGACCGCGCCTATCTGGAGCGCCGGATCGCTGATCTGGAAACCCGCGCCCGCGTCCGCCGCTAGGGCGCGCCGCTGCTGCCAACCTGCTGTCAGCAGGCGAACCGCGAAGGGGCGTGCGTCACTGGCGCGCGCCCCTTCCGCTGACTAGATTGCGTTCATGGCCCGTTCCACCCGTCCGACCCCGCAAGGTACGCCCAAGCCCGTCCACCAGCCGGGCCTTCAGGAGGCCCAGGCCCCCTTCATCCAGGATGGTCCCGTCGGCGCGGGCGGCTCGCGCATGCCCATGTTCGCCCCGGTCACCGGCCCTCGCCTGACGCCCGAGGAAGCCCCCGGCAAGCCCGAGGGCTGGGTCCCACACCGTCCCGATCGCCCCGGCGACAAGAAGCGGGTCCCCTTCCGGCTGGAGACGAAATACACCCCCGCCGGCGACCAGCCCGCCGCCATCGCCGAACTGGTCGAACAGGCCGGGGAGGGCGACCGCGATCAGGTGCTGCTGGGCGTCACCGGCTCCGGCAAGACCTTCACCATGGCCAAGGTCATCGAACAGACCCAGCGCCCCGCGCTCATTCTGGCCCACAACAAGACCCTCGCGGCCCAGCTCTATTCCGAGTTCAAGAGCTTCTTCCCGGACAATGCGGTCGAGTATTTCGTCTCGTACTACGACTACTACCAGCCGGAAGCTTATGTCCCGAAATCAGATACTTACATCGAAAAAGATAGTAGTATCAACGAGCAGATCGACCGTATGCGCCACTCGGCGACGCGGGCGATCCTCGAGCGGGACGACGTCATTGTGGTGGCCTCGGTCAGCTGCATCTACGGCATCGGCTCGGTCGAGACCTATACGGCCATGACCTTCACCCTG
>JAVHYH010000211.1 GCA_031119155.1 Brevundimonas sp. | reverse complement strand
AGGCGCGCGAAGTGCCGGAAGCCATCCGCAAGGCGACCGAAGAAGCCAAGAAGACCATGATCAAGGTTCCGCTGCGCGAGAACCGCACCCTGCACCACGACGGCAACGGCCGTTGGGGCGCCGGCAAGATCATGATGCGCGCCGCCCCTCCCGGGACCGGCGTGATCGCGGGTGGTCCGATGCGTGCGGTCCTCGAAACCCTCGGCGTCCAGGACGTCGTCGGCAAGTCGACCGGTTCGTCGAACCCCTACAACATGATCCGTGCGACGTTCGAGGCCCTCAAGGTCCAGTCGTCGCCGCGTCAGGTCGCTTCGAAGCGTGGCAAGAAGGTCGCTGACCTGATGGGCCGCCGCAACGACGGCGCCTCGTCGCCCGAAGCCATCGAGGGCTAAGACATGGCCAAGACTGAATCGAAAGCCACCGTCACCATCCGCCAGACGGCTTCGCCGATCCGCCGCAAGTCGGACCAGCGCGCCACCCTGATCGGCCTGGGCCTGAACCGCGTGGGTCGTGAATCGACCCTCGAGGACACCCCGTCGGTGCGCGGCATGATCGCCAAGGTCCACCACATGGTGGAAGTGGTCGAGAAGTAAGACTGCAGATCTCCCTCTCTTTTGGGGGGGGGCGGATCGCCGCTAGGCGGTCCAGCAAGGGGCGGCTCCGCAAGAGCCGCCTTTACTGCTGTGTGGGGAGCCGCTATAGCGCGCGACCTTGAGGTTTCGGGGAGGGCGGTTCGTCGTCCCCATCCAGCCGCTTGCGGCCATCCTTCCTGAAAGGGGAGGGCCATTTGAAAACGCCGAGTCCGGATCAGATCCGGGCGCTAGAACCCGAAAGGATCAGGCACATGAAACTGAACGAAATCCGCGACAACGAAGGCGCCCACAAGAAGCGCATGCGCGTCGGCCGTGGCCCGGGCTCGGGCAAGGGCAAGACCGCCGGTCGCGGCGTCAAGGGTCAGAAGTCGCGTTCGGGCGTCGCCATCGGCGGCTTCGAAGGCGGCCAGATGCCGCTGTACATGCGTATGCCGAAGCGCGGCTTCAACAACCCGAACGCGCTGAAGCTGGCTGAAGTGAACCTGTGGCGCCTGCAAGACGCCATCGACGCCGGCAAGCTGGACATCAAGGGCGAGATCAAGGGCGACGCCCTGGTCGCCGCCGGCGTGATCCGCCGCGTCAAGGACGGCGTCCGTCTGCTGGGCACCGGCGAGATCAAGGGCAAGCTGAACCTGGTCGTCTGGTCGGCCTCGGCCGGCGCCAAGGCCGCCATCGAAGCCGCCGGCGGTTCGGTCGTCGAGCAACGCATCGAAGCGGAAGCCAAGGCCGCCGCTCGCGTCGAGAAGCGCAACGCCGCCAAGGGCAAGGCTCCGGCCCCCAAGGCGCCGAAGGGCGACGCCAACAAGGTCTCGGCCCGCGCCAAGCGCACGGCCGCGAAGTAAAAAGACTTAAGGGCGCCCTCGCCATGAGGGCGCCCTTCTCCTATCTGGACGCAGGCGCGGACTCGTCGTCCGATGCTTCGCGTTCTGATCAGTCGGGGTGACACTATGGCTTCGGCCGCCGAACAACTCGCAGCAAACATGAACATGGGCTCGTTCGCCAAGGCGACCGAGCTGCACAAACGCCTGCTCTTCACGGTGCTGGCGCTGATCGTGTTCCGCCTGGGCTGCTATATTCCGATCCCCGGCATCAACAACGAGCAGTTCCTCGCGTTCTTCCAGAACCCGGACGGCCAGCGCGGCATCCTGGACATGCTGAACATGTTCTCCGGCGGCGCCGTGCAGAACATGGCTGTCTTCGCGCTGAACGTGATGCCGTACATCTCGGCCTCGATCATCGTGCAGCTGATGGGCGCGGTGTATCCGCCCTGGGAAAAGCTGCGCAAGGAAGGCGGCGAGAGCGGCCGCAAGCAGCTGAACCAGTACACCCGTTACCTGACGGTCGTTCTGGCCCTGGCCCAGGCCTTCGGCATCGCCACCCAGCTGAACGGTCAGCCGGGGCTGATCGACGAACCGGGCCTGTTCTTCATCATCACCACCACCACCTGCCTGACCGCCGGAACCATGTTCCTGATGTGGCTGGGTGAGCAGGTGACCGCGCGCGGCGTCGGCAACGGCATCTCGCTGATCATCTTCGCCGGCATCGTCGCCGTCCTGCCGGGCACCATCGGCAATATGTTCGGCCTGGCCCAGCAGGGTCAGATGTCGCCCTTCGCCCTGATCGCCATCGTCGCCATGGCCATCGGCGTCGTCGTCTTCATCGTCTTCATGGAGCGCGCCCAGCGCCGCCTTCTGATCCAGTATCCGAAGCGCCAGGAAGGCAACCGCATGGCCGGGGGCGAGCGTTCGTTCCTGCCGCTGAAGGTCAACACCGCCGGCGTCATCCCGCCGATCTTCGCCTCGTCGCTGCTGATGCTGCCGACCACGGTCGCCCAGTTCACCAACCAGGCCAACCTGCCGGGCTACCTGGCCTGGCTGCCGGGCGTGGCGGGCCAGCTGACCCACGGCCAGCCGGTGTTCACCGTGCTGTACGCGGTCCTGATCATCTTCTTCTGCTTCTTCTACACCTCGATCACCTTCAACCCCGAGGACACGGCCGAGAACCTGCGCAAGTACGGCGGCTTCCTGCCGGGCATCCGTCCGGGCAAGCGCACGGCCGAGTATCTGGACTATGTCCTGACCCGCCTGACCGTGATCGGCGCCGCCTACATCACCGCCGTCTGTATCCTGCCGGAAATCCTGGTCGCCAACCTGGGCCAGAGCTTCTACTTCGGCGGCACCTCGGTGCTGATCGTGGTCTCGGTGACCATGGACACCGTGGCGCAGATCCAGTCGCACCTGCTGGCGCACCAGTACGAAGGCCTGATCAAGAAGGCCAAGCTGCGCGGTCGTGGACAAGGCAAGGGCAAGGGCGTGACCGCCCCCGCCCGCCGCTAAGCTGACCTGAGGGGGGAAGCGATGAACCTGATCCTGTTCGGCCCGCCGGCCGCCGGCAAGGGCACCCAGGCCAAGCGTCTGGTCGAGACCCGGGGCATGGTCCAGTTGTCGACCGGCGACATGCTGCGCGCCGCGATCGCCTCGGGCTCGGAGCTGGGCCTGAAGGTCAAGGACGTGCTGGCGCGCGGCGACCTCGTCACCGACGAGATCGTCATCGCCCTGATCGAGGACCGTCTGCCGGAGGCCGAGGCCGCCGGCGGCGCCATCTTCGACGGCTTCCCGCGCACCGTCGCCCAGGCCGAGGCGCTGGACGCCATGCTGGCCAAGCGCGGCGCCCAGATCGACGCCGTCGTCCGCCTGAAGGTCGACGACGCCGCCCTGACCGAGCGGATCGCCAAGCGCTTCGCCGAACAGGGCCGCCCGGACGACAATCCGGCGACCTTCGTCGACCGTCTGGCCGTGTACAACAGGCAGACCGCCCCGCTGCTCCCCTACTATGAGGCGCAGGGCAAGCTGACCGAGATCGACGGCATGGGCTCGATCGAAGAGGTCACCGCCGGTCTGGACGCCGCCCTGAACGGCGCCGCCGCCTGATTTCCGGCCCCATCCGCTTACCGGCGGACGGGGACCATCCCCGACAGCGCGCGTTCATCTGCCATGTGGCAAAGGGCGCAGGTGATTACGGGCCATCCGATCCTGAAGAACCGCCGGCTGCGCAACGCCGGCCTGGCCGTCGGCATCGTCGCGGTCCATCTGGTCGTGTTCGCCGTCATCGGCCGGGGCGGCCCGGCGGGACCGCCCGTCCTGCCGCAGCCGGTGCTGGAAGTCCTGCTGTTCAATCCGCCGGAGCCTCCGCCGCCTCCGCCGCCGCCCAATCCCTCGCCCGTGGCCGGAGGAGGGGCGCCCGCCGCCCCCTCGCGTATCCACACGCCGCCGCCGCCGCCCGTCCCGCCCCCGGACAGCCCGCCCGCGCCCGTGGTCCAGGCGCCCGAGCCGGCCCTCACCGTCGGCGTCTCCCCCATCGCCTCGCCCGAGCCCGGCTTCGGCCAGGGCGGGCAAGGGACGGGGACCGGAACCGGGGAAGGGGAGGGTGACGGTCCCGGCTCGGGCTCCGGCGCCCTGATCCTGCGCGGCGCCAATGGGCGGGAGATCTTCGAGGACACGCCGCGCGAGTTGCGTCGCCGCGCCCGCAACGTCGATGTCACCGTCAACTGCGAGATCCGCCTGGACCAGCAGCTGACCGGTTGCCGCGTGGTGGAGGAGCGCCCGCCGGGGCAGGGCTTCGGCGCCGTGGCCGTGCGCGTGGCCGAGGGCCGTTTCCGCGTCCGGCCGCCGATGACCGCATCAGGCCGCCCGATCGCCGGCGGGCGGATCACCATCGGGGTGATCTGGCCTTAGGTCAGCCTTCCGGGGTGTCGAACCGGGAAGAGGCCGCTGGCATCCCCAGCCTCTGCCTGTAACGGTCCCGGAAGAGGGCGGCGGCGGACGGATGGGCGTTCAGCCAGGCCTGAAAACGATCCGGATCCAGAGGCTCCACCCCTTCGATCACGATCTGGCGGACGGTCTCCTCGGAGCCGCTGAGAAGCGCGGCCTGCAGGACGCTGGCGGGCCAGAGCGGGACCGGTGCGCGACCCGCCTTGCCTGGAGAGGCCCTGAAGTCCCGCAGGATGTGGAGGTTGCCGGTGCGGGCCGCGAACCAGGCGGGGGAGTGCTCCCCGTGGCCGTCAGGGCCGGCCAGCACGCCGGCGCCCTCATCGCGAAGGAGATCAGCGATCCCGGGCCGGTTCCTGATGATCGCCCAGGCCAGGGGCGTCAGGCCGAAGGCGTCCGGCGCATCGACCCAGTCCGTGCGGTCCAGCCACATCCTGACCTCGGCCTCGCTGCCCCGCCGGGCGGCGTCGTGCAGATCGCGGGCCGGTCCCGTGACGGCGCGAACCGGCGTAATGCCGGACAGGGCGTCCCCGGCGAGGCGGGGCTCCTGTTCGGTCCGGGCGCGGCAAAGATCGGGATAGGGGAAGTCCGCGCGCCTGATGATCTGCTGGTTGCGTGTCACGGCCGCCCTGCGTCGGGCGCCGGTTTCAGCGGCTTCCCGGCGCTGGACCTCGGGATCGGCGGACGGGGTGTCGTCCGGGGAGAAGCCTTCCCCGAGGGCGAGCGGATGACGGGGAAGCAGGCGGGGGTTGGCGCATTCGACGCCCAGCGGCGTCGGCGGCGTCGCCATCGAAACGCCATAGGCGAGGGCGAAGGGGTGCTCCTTCTCCAGCCGGCGCTCCAGCGCCCGGTCCTGGCGGATGCGTTCGAGGGCCTGCAAGGCGTTGGCGTTCCGTTGCGCGTTCCTGAGCTCCTGCCTCAGCTGCTTGTCGGTCAGGGGCGGAGAATCGGCCGAAGCATCCGGCTGCGACGGCGGTCGGGACGAGCCACCGGCGGCCGCGGTCGGGGGCGGCGTCCTCGT
>JAVHYH010000210.1 GCA_031119155.1 Brevundimonas sp. | reverse complement strand
TCGTGGTCGAAGGTCACGACATAGACCTCCAGCGACATGCCCGCGACTTCCTGGGTCTCGATCGCCGCCACCTTGCCGACGCCGTGCGCCGGATAGACGACCGCATCGCCAACCTTGAATTCCAGACCAGTCTTGCTCGTCATGTCACTTCCTTTCCCGGCTCAGCGGGAGGGGGAGGCGAAGGCGCACGGACAATAGAAGAACAGCCGCCGGAAACTTGCCCGTCGGAGATGTCGATCTGGTCGTCAAATGCGGAAACGGATCACCCAACCTCTGGCCGATCCCGTCTTCGTGGACGGGATTCTGTCGCAAACGCGGGCGGCGCGAGGTTTTCGCAGACCGCCCGACCCAATGACAGGAACCTATCACAAATCTGCGGAATTTCAAAACGTCCACAGCGTCCGTGTGGAGAAGGCTGGAAATCCTCGCCGGAACGGGGCAGCGCGAAATGATTCAGCGCTAACTATAACGGCCCAGCTTTTCAGGAACCCGTGCCGGGCTTGGGCGAGAAATATTTCTCGTACTTGCCGGTCTCGCGCTCGAACTGTTCCTTGTCCTCGGGCGGCGTGCCCTTGACGGTGATGTTCGGCCAGACCTTGGCGTATTCGGCGTTGATCTGCAGCCACTTGCCGTCAGGCTCATCCTCGGTGTCGGGCACGATGGCGTCGACCGGGCATTCGGGCTCGCAGACGCCGCAGTCGATGCATTCGTCCGGCGCGATGACGAGGAAATTCTCGCCCTCATAGAAGCAGTCGACCGGGCACACCTCGACGCAGTCCATGAATTTGCAGCGCACGCAGGCGTCGGTGACGATGTAGGTCATGGCGGGAGGCAGGCGTTTCGGTGAGGGCGCGGGACGCGCAGATGACCCCGCGAGGCTGAACTGTCAACCGGACGGGACGTTTCGGGGCTTGCGGCGGCGCTTGAGGGCGCTATTTGTAGCTTTCTCTATTACAGTTCTTCCCGGAGCCTCCCCATGCGTCCCTTCGCCCGTTACGCCGCCGTCGGCGTCGCCTCCCTCGCCCTGCTGGCCGGCGGCGCCGTCGTCGCCCAGGCGGCCCTGACCAAGACCCCGTCGGAAGTCACCGCCGGCGCCTACAAGCTGGATTCCTCGCACGGCAACATCACCTGGTCGGTCGACCACATGGGCTTCTCGACCTACACGGGCCAGTTCGTGAACGTGCAGGCCGAGCTGAGCCTGAACACCTCGAACCCGTCGGCCTCGACCCTGACGGCGACCATTCCGCTGGCTGACGTGCTGACCGGTAGCGAGGGCCTGAACAACCACCTGCAGACCGCCGACTTCTTCGACACCGCCAACCACCCGACCGCGACCTTCGTCTCGCGCTCGGTGACGGTGGACGCCGATGACGCCAACGAGGCCACGGTGGTCGGCGACCTGACCCTGCGTGGCGTGACGAAGCCGGTGACCATCGAGGTCACCTTCAACCAGGCCGGTCCGTCGATGGGCAACACCTACAAGGCCGGCTTCGACGGCGAGGCCACCATCAAGCGGTCGGACTTCGGCATCTCCTACGGCATCCCGATGGGCCTGGGCGACGAGGTCAAGCTGCACCTGGAGGGTGAGTTCGTCCTTCAGCAATAAGCGCGTACAGGGCGCGGGCTTCCTCAGGAGGTCCGCGCCGTTCGCCGAGGGCCAGAACCTCGAGGTCGAACAGCCGCCCGCCGAGGGCGAACACCAGACGGTCGCCGGGGTGGACCGAGCGGCTGGCCTTGTCGAGGCGCACCTGCTGTCCGTGATGGGTCAGGCGGATCGCGCCCTTCTCCACCATCGTCGCCGCCACCGTCCGCGTCTTCGCGAACCGCGCGCGCCAAAGCCAGACATCGATGCGACAGGCGGCTTCGCTCATGCGGAGGCGTCAGGCCGTGGGTCGGGCGACCGGGCATAGGCCGCCGAAAGCCTGCGATAGTAGGGCGAGTTGAAGGCCGCCGTGGTCAGCAGGATCCCCACCACGCCCGCGAGAGTGAAGACCAGGGCGATGCCGCGATCCGGCCCGCGCCCGAACCAGTCGCCGATGGCGTCGGCGCCGGCCCCGTCGGTCATGAAGGGGATGACGACGAACTGGGTCAGCGGTCCGATCAGGAAGGCGGTCAGCGGCGCGGCCGCCAGTTCGACCGACTGGGCGAAGCCGAAGACGCGGCCCTGCCGCTCATAGGGCACGACCTTCTGCAGGGTGGTCTGTTCGGCGGCCTCGGCGAAGGGGCCGACGAACATCCAGATGAAGCAGCCGACGCCCAGCAGGACAATCCACGGCTGGATGGTGAACAGGGCGGCGGTGGTCCAGGCGATCAGGTTGACGATCATCAGGGTGCGCAGCGGGTTGGCGCCCAGACCGGTGCGCGCGATGACGATGCCGCTGAGGATAAAGGCGACCGAGACGGCGCCCCACAGCAGGCCCCAGTGCTGCACCTTCATCAGCGACAGGCCATAGGCGTCCATCAGGGCCATGAAGACCCCGCCGAGGAAGTTGTTGAAGGTGGCGAACAGGATCAGGGCGAACAGGCCCGGCACGGCGCCGATGATCTTCAGCGTGCCGGGCAGGTCGATCTTCTTAGGGCCCTGTTCGCCCTCCTCGTCGGCGGAGGGGACGGGCTCGTCCAGCCGCACGGTGATCAGGTGGGCGAAGGCGAGGGCGGTGAAGATCAGGCCGAAGGCGAGGGTGGCGACCAGCCCGCCCCAGGCGACCAGAAAGCCGCTGATCACCGAGGTGGTCAGGAAACCGATGCCGCTGACCATGCCGACCAGGCCGTTGGCCTTGTCGCGGCGGTCCTCGGGGATCAGGGCGGTGACGAGGGTGGGCAGGGCGATGCCGCGGATGTTTCCCGCTATGACCCCCAGCATGATCAGGCCGATCAGCAGCCACAGCGACACGCCGCCGACATCCGACAGGGCGCTGTGCGGCACGAGGGCGTAGGCCATGAAGGCGAGGGCGTAGAAGATCAGGGAGGCGACGCTGGAGCCCAGCATGACCCGCTTCTTGCGGTGATGATCCACCAGACTGCCGAACCACAGGGCGAAGGCGGCGGTCAGGACCAGATAGAGGCCCGCGATCATGCCGGTGGCGAACACCGACTGGGTCTCGATGTAGACCCAGAAGGTGAGGGCGAACCACACCGTGTAGTTGGTGATGTTGGCGACGGCGTTGTTCACCAGCAGATGATGGAAGGACGTCACCGGGCCTCCTTGCGACGACGGGGGCGTCGCGCGCGCGGGGCTTTCGCCGGGGCAGGCGGCGGGGCGGTCAGGGCGGCGAGGGCGGCGAAGGGCGAGTCCTTCACCGGTTTCGGCGCGGCGCCCGGTCGGTCGGGCATCCGGGCGCGGGTGGTCTTCAGCGCCGCCAGCAGGGCGTTCGCCTCCTCGCCGCTGACGCCGAGGTCCCGCAGATCCCTGTCTGACAGCTTGCCATCCCCCCTGGCCCGACGCTCGCTGAGCGCCTCGAGCAGCTCCACCGGCGCTGCGAAACGACCGACGGCGCGCAGGCCGAAGGCGGAGAGAAGACGCGCGGGCGGGGGCGGTTCAGGCAGGATGCTGAGGCCGGTCGCCTTGGGGCGGAAGGGCTCGCGCGCCATGAAGGCCTGCCCCACGGCGCGGGCGCGGTCCTTCAGCAGGACAGGCTGCCAGACGGAGTGGGCGCCCAGCCGGATGCCGAACTCCTTCAGGGTGCGACGCTCGACCTGTGACAGGGCGGCCAGATCGCGCTCGACCTCGCGCCGGTCGATGACGCCGCCGGCCTCGACCAGCCGGAAGGCGATGCCGCGCGGCAGGCCCTTCAGCGTGCCGTTCTCGATGGCGGTCTTCAGGCGGCGCAGCGGGCGCAGGGCGCGGCCGGACTCGCCCGCCAGCCAGGCCTCCAGCCGCTTGGTCGCCCGTTCGCGCGCGGCGACGGCGCCGAGGTCGCCCAGCAGGCGGATCTTGGGCGCGAACGGCTCGCCGCCGGTGATGACGCCCGCCTGCACCCCGCGCCACAGTACGGCGCCGTCCGGGGTGACCGAGAAGGCCTCGTCCGGTTCGGCGGCCAGCTTGCCCAGCCGCTTGGCGATCTCCGGCGTCACCGCCTGACGCGCGGCGTGGCGCAGGGCGCGGTCCTCCAGCGCGGTCGAGCCCTTGTCGATCCGGAACTCGATGCCGGACAGATGGCCGACCGAGTGGCCCTCGACGATGACCTCGCCGGTTTCGTCCTCCACCTGCGCCATCGCATCGCCACGCACGTTCAGGGCCTGCATCAGGGCGGTGGTGCGGCGATCGACGAAGCGGGCGGTCAGGCGTTCGTGCAGGACGTCGCTGAGCCGCTCCTCCAGCGCCTTGGTCCGGTCGCGCCAGCCCTGCGCCTGATCCAGCCAGTCGGGACGGTTGGCGATGTAGCTGAGCGTGCGGACGCCGCTGAGCCGGGCCGAGAGCTGGTCGATCTGGCCGTCGTCGCGGTCCAGTTCAGCGAAGCGGGGGCCGATCCAGTCCTCGGTCAGACGCCCTCGCTTGCCGGTCAGGGCCTGGAAGATGTCCTTGGCCAGCCGCCCGTGCTCGTCCAGCGTGGTCTTCTGGAAGTCCGGAAGCTGGCAGGCCTCCCACAGGCGCATGATGGCCCCGCGCGAGCGACCGATGCGGGCGACCTCCTCATCCTTGATCAGGCGGCGCAGCAGGGTCTCGTCCAGCGCCGGGGCGGTCAGGTTCAGCCCCTTCACGCCGGGCGTCACCACCAGCGAGCGCAGCAGGTCGTTCAGGGTGTCGAAGTCCAGCCGGGCGTTGCGCCATTCGGCGCTTTCGACCGGATCGAAGCGATGCTCGACCACCTGCTCGACCAGATCGGGATCGAGCTCCAGCGCCTCGCCCGTCACGCCGAAGGTGCCGTCGCGCAGGTGGCGTCCGGCGCGACCGGCGATCTGGCCGATCTCATTGGCGTGCAGCCAGCGGGTGCGGCGGCCGTCGAACTTCCTCAGGCCCGCGAAGGCGACATGGTCGACGTCCATGTTCAGCCCCATGCCGATGGCGTCGGTGGCGACCAGGAAGTCGACCTCGCCGGACTGGAACAGTTCGACCTGGGCGTTACGGGTGCGGGGCGACAGGCTGCCCATGACCACGGCCGCGCCGCCGCGCTGGCGCCGGATCAGTTCGGCGATGGCGTAGACCTGCTCGGTCGAGAAGGCGACGATGGCGCTGCGGCGAGGCAGGCGGGTCAGCTTCTTCGAGCCTGCATAGGACAGGACCGACAGGCGATCGCGCGACACGATCTCCACATCCGGCACGAGGGCGCGGATCAGCGGCGCCATGGTCCCGGCGCCGAGGAACATCGTCTCCTCGCGACCGCGGGCGTGCAGCAGGCGCTGGGTGAAGACGTGGCCGCGCTCGGGGTCGGCGACCAGCTGGATCTCGTCGATAGCCAGAAACTCGACCGTCCGTTCCAGCGGCATGGCCTCGACGGTGCAGACGAAATAG
>JAVHYH010000209.1 GCA_031119155.1 Brevundimonas sp. | reverse complement strand
GCTGATGCCGACGCTGCAACTGGCCGATCTGTGGCGCGAGAGCGGCCGCTACGACGCCTACGGTCCCGAGATGCTGCGCATCACCGACCGTCACGAGCGCGAGCTGCTGTACGGCCCGACCAACGAGGAGATGATCACCGACATCTTCCGCGGCTTCGTGAAGTCCTACAAAGCCCTGCCGCTGAACCTCTTCCACATCCAGTGGAAGTTCCGCGACGAGCGCCGCCCGCGCTTCGGCGTGATGCGCGGCCGCGAGTTCCTGATGAAGGACGCCTATTCGTTCGACATCGACGAGGCCGCCGCCCGCGTCGCCTACAACCGCATGTTCGCCGCCTATCTGAACACCTTCGCCCGCATCGGGCTGAAGGCGGTTCCGATGCGCGCCGACACCGGCCCCATCGGCGGCGACCTCAGCCACGAGTTCATCGTCCTGGCCGACACCGGCGAGAGCGAGGTCTTCTGCGACCGCAAGCTGGTCGAGATGCCCGCCCCGGGCCACGACTTCAGCCCCGAGGCCGTGCAGGCCGTCTTCGACGAGCGCACCGCCCTGTACGCCGCCACCGAGGAAATGCACGACGCCGCCGCCTTCGAGGCCGGGACCGCCGAGGGCGACCGCCTGTCGGCCCGCGGCATCGAGGTCGGCCACATCTTCTACTTCGGCACCAAATACTCCGCCGCCATGAAGGCCAACGTCCAGGGCCCCGACGGCAAGGAAGCCCCGGTCCACATGGGCAGCTACGGCGTCGGCGTCTCGCGCCTGCTGGGTGCCATCATCGAGGCCAGCCACGACGAAGGCGGCATTATCTGGCCGGACTCCGTGGCCCCGTTCGACGTGGTCGTCATCAACCTGCGCGCCGGCGACGAGGCCGTCTCGACCGCCTGCGAGGAGGCGGTTCACCGTCTCGAGGCCGCCGGCAAGGATGTCCTGTACGACGACACCGACGAGCGTCCGGGCGGCAAGTTCGCCACCGCTGATCTGATCGGCGTGCCCTGGCAGCTGACCATCGGGCCCAAGGGTCTGGCGGACGGCGTGGTCGAGCTGAAGCGCCGCGCCACCGGCGAGAAACTGACCCTGCCGCTGGACGAAGCGATCTCGAGGCTCATCGGATGACTGACGCCACGCCGGCCGTGAAGCCGACGAAGCCCGCCGGTCCCTTCTCCGCCTGGGAGCTGGGGCTGGCCGTCCGCTACCTCCGCGCCAAGCGCAAGGAGGGCGGCATCGCCCTGATCGCCATCATCTCCTACGTGGCCATCGCCCTGGCCGTCATGGCGCTGATCACGGTGATGAGCATCATGGCCGGCTTCCGCGCGACGCTGCTGGACCGGATGCTGTCCTTCAACGGCCACATGTACGTCTCCGGCGACCTGCTGCGCTCGCCCGAGCGGGACGCGGCCGTGGCGCGGATCAAGGCTGTCCCCGGCGTGGTCTTCGTCACCCCCATGACCAATGACCAGAGCATCGTCCGCGCCGGCGGCGCCACCACAGGCGCCATCGTCCGCGGCATCGCCCCCGGCGACCTGAAGTCGATGCAGTATGTCTATGACAGCCTGACCCCGGCGGCCCGGCAGTCGTTCGGCCAAGGCGACTACGGCGGCGACAACATCCTGATCGGCAAGGCGCTGGCCGACGGTCTGGGCCTGCGCGTCGGCGATCCCATCACCCTGTATTCGCCCACCGGCGCCTCCAGCGCCTTCGGCAACCTCGGCGGTCTGGAGAAGGCCTATCGCGTCGGCGGCGTCTTCACCTCCGGCACCTCCGACTTCGACCAGGCCTTCATCTTCATGCCGCTGGAGCAGGCCCAGCTCTTCTACGGCAAGGAGTCCGTCTGGGACGTGATCGAGCTCAAGATCGACCAGCCGGATCGCGTCGAGGCCCTGCGCATCCCGGTCCAGCAGGCCGCCGGCCAGACCGGTCTGGTCACCGACTGGCGCGACCGTCTCGCCGCCTTCTGGGGCGCGCTGAAGGTCGAGCGGGTGGCCATGAGCATCATCCTCGGCCTCGTCGTCGCCATCGCCGCCCTGAACATCATCTCGGGCATCGTCATGCTGGTGAAGAACAAGACCCGCGACATCGCTATCCTGCGCACCGTCGGGGCCAGCCAGTCGTCGATGCTGCGCGTCTTCTTCCTGTCCGGCGCCATGATCGGCGTGGCGGGCACCCTGACCGGGCTGATCCTCGGCCTGCTGTTCTGCCTGAACATCGGCTCGATCCAGCATTTCCTCGAGTTCGTCTTCCAGACCGAGCTGTTCAACGCCGACGTCTACATGCTGGACGCCGTGCCCGCCCTCGTCGATCCGGTCGACGTCTTCTGGGTCACCGTCTGGTCCTTCTTCATGAGCTGCGTCGCCGGACTGATCCCGTCCTGGCAGGCCGCCAAGCTCGATCCGGTCGAGGCCCTCCGCTATGAGTAAGACGACCGTGTCTCCCGTCCTCTCGGTGCGCAACCTGACCCGCACCTATGACACCGCCGATGGCGGCCTGACCGTCCTGCGCGGCGTCAATCTGGACATCATGCCCGGCGAGATCGTCGGCCTGATCGGCCCGTCCGGCTCCGGCAAGTCGTCGCTGCTGCACGCCGCCGGCCTGCTCGAGCATCCGACCGAGGGCGAGGTTCGCATCGACGGGGAGGCCGTCGCCGACCTCAGCGACCGCGAACGCACCCGCATCCGGCTGGACCGCATCGGCTTCGTCTACCAGTTCCACCACCTGCTGCCCGAGTTCGACGCCCGCGATAACGTCGCCCTGCCGCTGCGCATCGCCGGCTGGAAGCAGGTCGACGCCCGCGCCCGCGCCGAGGAGCTCCTGTCCTCCCTCGGCCTCGGCGATCGCCTGACCCACCAGCCGTCACAGCTGTCGGGCGGCGAGCGTCAACGCGTCGCCGTGGCCCGCGCCCTGGCCAACCGCCCGCGCCTCCTGCTGGCTGACGAGCCCACCGGCAACCTCGACCCGGCCACCAGCCAGACGGTGTTCGAGGCCCTGCACGACGTCGTCAAACAGACCGGCGTCGCCGCCCTGATCGCTACCCACAACATGGAACTGGCCGGCCACATGGACCGCGTCTTCGCCATCAAGGACGGGCACCTGGAAGAGCGGCCCGCGGAGGCTCACGCCTACTAGGACGCATCCCTTCCTTCCCCACCGGGGGGAGGGGGGACCGCGAAGCGGTGGAGGGGCGCCGGCAGCGCGTTCCGCCGCCCGCCCCTTGACGCGAACAGAATGAGAACATAGAACAGACCCGGAACATCAGTCCGGGAGGCCGTCATGGCGCGTTGGGTTCGTGAGTCTGTGTCGCTGGCGTCGTGCGCCGGTTTCGTGCTGCTGGTCTGGCAAGCCGTCCTGCTGCTCCCGACGGCGTGAACCCGGACCGTCCGGAGAGTCCGCCCTTTGCTCGACTCGGGCATCGCGTGTTTTCAAGGACTTGCCCGGGCGATCCGGACTGACCGGACTCTCCGGACGCCTTTCCCGGCAGTCCGGATCGGCCTCCGGCTTCCAAAAGGCGACCTGTCCACAAACGCTCCCCTGTCAGGCGCCCGCCGCGTCGCTTTCCGGTGTTTCCCGCCGCCCGGATGTGAGACTCGGTTCACCATGCAGGGATGGCGGACGAACGGAGCGGTGACGGCGTGAGCGAGGCGTTGAACAGTCAGGGCTTCATCCACCTGCGGGTCCGCTCGGCCTATTCGCTGCTGGAAGGCGCGATCAAGGCCGGCAAGATCCCGAAGATGGCCGCCGACAACGCCATGCCCGCCGTGGGCGTGGCCGACCGGGCCAACCTGTTCGGCGCGCTTGAGTTCAGCCAGGCCGCCAAGGATGCGGGCGTCCAGCCCATCGTCGCCTGCGCCCTGCCGGTCACCGGCATCGGCGGGCAGGGGACCGACCGCTGGACCAAGGTGCCCACCGTCGTTCTGATCGTCCAGAACGAGACCGGCTGGCTCAACCTCTGCAAGCTGTCATCGTCCGCCTATCTCGACATCGCCCCGACCGACGAGCCGGGCGTGCCCTGGAACACCGTCGTCGAGCATTCCGACGGCCTGCTGCTGCTGACCGGCGGCCCCGACGGCCCGGTCGATCCCCTCTATGTGCAGGGCAAGACGACCGCCGGAAACGCGGCGCTGAACGAGATGTTCGCCACCTTCGGCGACCGCATGTACGTCGAACTCCAGCGTCACGGCCTGCCCAGCGAAGGCCAGGCCGAGCGCGGCCTCGTCGCCTGGGCCTATGAAAACGACGTCCCGCTGGTCGCCACCAACGACGCCTATTACGCCAAGGCCTCGCAGGCGAAGTCGCACGACGCCCTGCTGTGCATCGCCGACGGCGCCTTCACCGGTCAGGAGGACCGCCGCCGCATCACCGGCGAGCACTGGTTCAAGACGCCCGCCGCCATGCGCGAGCTGTTCGCCGACCTGCCCGAGGCCTGCGACACCACCCTCGACATCGCCCGCCGCTGCGCCTTCCTGGTCAAGACCCACGCGCCCATCCTGCCGCGTTTCGACACCGGCGCGGGCCGCTCCGAGCCCGACGAACTGCTGCATCAGGCCCGCGAGGGGCTGAAGGTCCGCCTGACCGAGGTCACCCCGGCCGTGCCGGAGCAGGACTACTGGGACCGCCTCGAATGGGAGGTCGGGATCATCACCCAGATGGGCTTCCCCGGTTACTTCCTGATCGTGGCCGACTTCATCAAATGGGCCAAGAACCACGACATTCCGGTCGGACCGGGCCGGGGTTCCGGCGCCGGTTCGCTGGTCGCCTGGGCCCTGACCATCACCGATCTGGACCCCCTGCGGTTCGGCCTGCTGTTCGAGCGCTTCCTGAACCCGGAACGCGTCTCCATGCCCGACTTCGACATCGACTTCTGTCAGGAGCGGCGCGAAGAGGTCATCACCTACGTCCAGCAGCACTACGGCAAGGACCGGGTCGCCCAGATCATCACCTTCGGCACCCTGCAGGCCCGCGCCGTGCTGCGCGACGTCGGCCGTGTGCTGCAGATGCCGCTCGGCCAGGTCGACCGCCTCTGCAAGATGGTGCCGAACAACCCGGCGGCGCCCGTCACCCTGGCCCAGGCCATCGACCTGGAGCCGCGCCTGAAGGAGGCCCGCGACGCCGAACCGGCGGTGCGCAACCTGCTGGAGACGGCGCTGGAGCTGGAGGGCCTGTACCGCAACGCCTCGACCCACGCCGCCGGCATCGTCATCGGCGACCGCCCCCTGACCGAGCTGGTGCCGCTCTATCAGGACCCGCGCTCGGACATCCCGGCCACCCAGTTCAACATGAAGTGGGTCGAACCGGCCGGTCTGGTGAAGTTCGACTTCCTCGGCCTGAAGACACTGACGACCCTGGACCGCGCCCACGGCTACCTGTCCCGGCGCGGGCTGGCCCCGATCTGGAACCAGCTGCCGCTGGACGACGCCCGCACCTATGAGCTGATGGCCTCGGGCCAGACGGTCGGGGTGTTCCAGCTGGAATCCC
>JAVHYH010000208.1 GCA_031119155.1 Brevundimonas sp. | reverse complement strand
CTGATCACCCCGATCGCCATGGACCAGGGCCTGCGCTTCGCCATCCGTGAAGGCGGCCGCACCGTCGGCGCCGGCGTCGTCGCCAAGATCATCGAGTAATCGACGGTCTGCACTGACTGAATGAAGAGCCCCCGCCGGAGCGATCCGGCGGGGGTTTTTCTTTGGGCGGTTGAGAGGCGAGGTTCATCACAACGGGCACGACGAAGGCACAACGGACACGACGGGGGCGGCGTGTGTTCTCGATACTCAGCGCAGTCATGAGGATCTGAAGGATCGCTTCGCGATCGAGGAAGCCCCGCCGCGCGAAGCGCTTTCAATCCTTAGCCTCTGCGCTCTGACAGAAGGCGGCCCACCGGCCCCGTCGTGTCCGTTGTGCCTTCGTCGTGTTCGTTGTGATGAACCCGCCAGCCCAACAGGCCTAGACGAACCGCACCTCGACCCCCGGCTTGACCGCGGCGGCCAGTTGCCAGGCGTCCCAGTTGGTCAGGCGGACGCAGCCGTGCGACGCGGTCTTGCCGATCTTCTCGGGCTCGGGCGAGCCGTGGATGCCGTAGCTAGGCTTGTTCAGGTCGATCCAGACCACGCCGACCGGGTTGTTGGCGCCCGCCGGCACGACCACGCGGGCGCCGCCGGGGCCGTAGCTGAGCTTGGCCGGGTCATAGACATAGTCGGGATTGCGGGCGACGCCGTTGACCCGGACCGTGCCGCTGGGCGTCGGATTGTCGCCGCTGCCGATGGTGGCCGGATAATAGGCCAGCAGACGGCCGTCCTCCGCGAAGGCGCGGACCGAGCCCTCGGCCTTGTCGACGATGATGTGGTCCACGTCGGCGGGCAGGGGCGCCGCGCCGATGGCGGGCACGACGATCTCCTGACCCGCGCGGCGGAAGTCGACGCCGGGGTTGAGGCTCTGAAGCAGGTCCTCGGTGATGTGGAAATGCTCGGCCATCCGCTCGCGCGCGCTGGTGTAGCGGACGCCGTGCTCGGCCTGTTCAGCCAGTTCGCCGGGCGGGGGGCTGAAGGGGCCGGCGACGTCGGCGGCGGTCAGGGTGTGGGTGGTCATGGCCGGGCGGTCATCGCTGCGCGTCAGCCGGTCCATCAGCTCCGCATCGATGGCGTCGCCCTGCAGCCCATTGGCCTGACGCCAGGCCGCCACCGCCTGCCGCAGGTTGGAGCCGGGAATGCCGTCGATCACGCCCGGCGAAAAGGTCGAACGATCCAGCAGCACCTGCAGGCGGATCAGCGCCGGGTCCGGCTGGACCGGGCCGGTGGGCGGGGCGGCGGGGGCGCTGTCCGGTGAGGTGGCGGCGACGGGCGCGGTGAGCCGGGCCTCATTGATCTGTTCGGGCGTCAGGGACGCCGCCTGTGTCGCCTCGACGGGCGCGCCGGGCTGGTCGGACTGACCGCAGGCGGCGAGGGTGAGGGCGACCGAAGAGGCGAGGATCAGACGAAGGGACATGCGGACTCCGGAACGTTACGCGTCCAGAGGCAACCCGCCCCGGCAGAGCTTGTTCCCGCCGATCAGAGGAGGCGAGGGGCCAGACCCTCGGCGGTGACCTCGGCCCAACAGGCGTAGCCGGCGTCATTCAGGTGCAGGTCGTCGGGGCCGACGCCGCCGCGATCCAGTCCGCTCCAGCCGGCCATGGCGTCGAAGCGGTGCAGCACCGCATAGCCGCCGCGACGGCCTTCCTCGGAGATGCGGCGGGCCATGTCGCCGAGCGCCGGATTGCGGCCCCGGAACGCGGCGTTCAGCGTCTCCTCGGGCAGGCGCTGGGGGTCAATCAGCAACACGTCCACGTCGGCGGCCTGCAGGATCGCCTCGCCACGATGGAAGTCGGCGAAGACGTCCTCGACCAGCCGGTCGCGCAGGACGTCATTGGTGCCCAGCTGCCAGATGACCAGATCGACGCGCCCGGCGGCCAGTTCGCGCTCCAGCCGGTCGGCGGTCTCTCTGGCCGTCTCGCCGCCGATGCCGCGATTGAAGACGGTGACGTCCACGCCGGGCATGCGGCTTTCGAGCCCGAGTTCCAGCAGGGGCGCGAAGCCGAGCTCGCGCTTGCTGGCCCCGATGCCCTCGATGGAGGAGGAGCCGACCGCCAGGATGCGCAGGGCGCCCGAGCGCACGGCGGCGCGGGCGCGGGTCAGGCCGCCGTTGTCCGAGACGAAGCCGGTCTCCAGCGGGCAGACCGCGACGGGCGCGCCGAGGGTGACGGCGGGCGGCCGCGTCTGAACCGGGCTTTGCGCCATGCTTTGGGATCTGGCCGAGACGGGCAGGGCGGCCCCGGCCAGAAGGGCGACGGCGGCGAGCATCGGGGCGGCTGACTTCAAGGGTTGGGCTTTCCGGTGGCGGGGTCGGTGGCCGTTTCGCCCGGGTTCGAGGAGCCTTCGGAGCCCTTGGGCTCAGTCGCCGGACGCGGCGGTTCGCCGTCCGGTCCGGGGCGCAGGTTCTCGTTCTCGGTCTCGCGGCTGTCGGGACGGGTGTCGGTCATCGCAGGTCTCCTTGTGGTGGGGCAAGGTCAACGTGCGGCCCGGCGGCGGGCTCCCGAACACAAAGCGTTAAGGATGAACGCTCACCGGGCCGAAACGGGGGCTATGGCATGAGGTCCGCTGCGATGGCCCGATCCACGGGCCGGGGCGGAAGGACGGCGATGACCGGATTCAAGGTCGACATCGTGAAGGCGGACCAACTGGGCGAGGCCGAGTGGACGGCCTGGCGCGCCTTTCTGGCGGGCAATCCGGCGCTGAACAGCCCCTATTTCCGACCCAGCTTCACCCGCGTCGCCGGACAGGTCAGCCCCGATGCGGCGGTGGCCGTGTTCAGCCGGGCTGGTCAGATCGCCGGATTCTTCCCGCACCAGAAGCGCGGATCGGCGATTCAGCCGCTGGGCGCGCCGATGAACGACTATCATGGCGTTATCGCCCGACCGGGCGAGGGGCCGACGCTGCAGCAGGTCGCCGATCTGCTGGGCGGGTCGCGCCTGAACGTCACCGCCTGGGTCGGCGATGTGGACCGGGGCGAGCCGCGCAACACCGTACAGGTGGAACTGGGCGATGACGGCTATGACGGCTGGTACGCCGAGCGCCGCGCCACCTTCGGCAAATTCTTCAAGGACAAGGAGCGCGCCCGGCGCAGCATGGAGGCCGAGCTGGGGCCGCTGCGCATCGAGCGCGGCCTGCATGATCCGAAGCTGCTGGACTGGCTGATCGACCTGAAGCGGGATCAGTACCGTCGCACCAACCGGCATGACATCTTCGCCTGCGGCTGGACCGCCGACCTGCTGCACGCCCTGCTGCAAACCGAGGGCGAGAACGGCTTCGGCGCCTCGATGGCGGGGCTGTGGGCCGGCGACCGGCTGACGGCCATCGAGTTCTCGCTGCACGCGGGCGACCAGTATCATTTCTGGTTCCCGGGCTATGAGCCGTCGCTGGCGCGCTGCTCGCCGGGAATCCTGCTGAGCATGGACACGATGCGGCTGGCGGCGGAGCTGGGCTACCGCACCTTCGACTTCGGTTTCGAGGGCGAGCACTACAAGAAATATTTCTGCAACGGCGCCCGGACCGTGCGCGAGGCGATCATCGTGCGGCCGGGACTGGGCGCGGCGATGAGCCAGGCGGCGGTCAAGGCGCTGGATCTGGCGGGCGAGGGCAAGGGCGAGCGGCTGCGCGCCAGCGTGCGCCGTCGCTGGGCCGCCATCGAAGCCTGTGAAGTCACCCCCGCCAACCGCTTCAAGGGCGCCATGCAGGCGGCGGGCGCCGCGCTGAACAAGGTGCGCTCGAGCAGCGCCACGGCCTGAGGATCATCATGACCGAAACCCGCACCCGCTATTCCGGCCCGATCCGTCAGGCCGAGGCCCATCCCCACACCCTGGTCGAGCAGGGCTTCGCCACCGACGAGTCGCTGGCGGCGATCCTGGACCGCTATCCGGCCCATCTGTTCGACATCAACCTGTATGACTACGACGACGAGGGGCAGGTCAGCCTGCGCACCGGCGCGCGCGGTCGGCTGGACGGCGGGGAACTGCTGGCGGCGATCCAGCAGGGGCGGCTGTGGGTCAATATGCGGGAGGTCGAGACCGGCTGGCCCGAGCTGTGGGCCGCGGCCATGGCCGAGTTCGGCAAGGTGCAGGCGACCTATCCGGGGCTGCGGGCCGTGCGCAATGCGGGCCAACTGATCCTGTCCTCGCCCAAGGCGCGGGTGCCCTATCATTTCGACGCCGCCGGGGTGGTGCTGTTCCACATGCGCGGGCGCAAGCGGGTGTTCGTCTATCCGGGCGACGAGGCGCACCTGCCGGAGCGCAACATGGAGCAGGTGGTCGCGCGCCAGACGACCGAGGAACTGCCCTATACGCTGGCGTTCGAACAGGACGCGCAGGTGATGGATCTGGAGCCCGGTCAGGCCCTGACCTGGCCGATCTATGCGCCGCACCGGGTGGAGAATCTGGACCGGTTCTGCGTGAGCCTGTCGATGGACTTCCAGACCTGGCCGTCGCGGTTCCGCAACGGGGCGCTCTATACCAATGCCGTGCTGCGCAGCCGGGGTCAGCAGCCGCGCATGACCGACCGGATGGCGACGCCGGAACTGGCTGCGCGCTGGGCGGCCTCGCTGGCGCTGAAGAAAGCCGGGGCGCTGAAGAGCCGGCTGGAGCATTTCGAGCGCGACTTCGAGCCGGAGGTCGGCGCGGCCGACGGCGCGGGCGCCCTGCGCACCTGAATTTCCGGAAAGGCGCGCCCTGTCCGGCGAACAGAAGCCAGGCGGGGCGGGCCTTCGGGCCGGGATTCTTACAACGGGGTCATGACCTCGTATTAAAGTGACTTCGGCGGTCGGCGGTCGCACCCTTTCCTCATACAGGACCGGGAGGCCATCAATGAAAACCGCAATCGCAACCGCCGTATCCGCCCTCGCCCTGGCCGTCGTGGCCGGGCCGGCGATGGCGAAGGAACCGAGTGTCGAGATCCGCAGCGCCGTGGCGCGCGTCTCGGTCGTGGTCGAGGATCGCAACGACATCGCCGTGGAGGTCGAGCAGGGCTCGTCCCGTCTGCCGCGGGTGCAGGTGACGCGCCGGGGCGACGAGGTTCGCATCGACGGCGGCCTGCGTCGCGGCGGCCTGTTCGGCGGCGGCAACGACGGCATCCGCCAGTGCGACAACGGCCGCGCCGGCGCCCTGCCCGGCGAGGGCGCCTCCGTTCAGGTGCGGGACGTCGGCCGGGTGAACCTGTCGGATGCGCCGCTGATCCTGGTGCGGGTGCCGCGCCATGTGGAGGTGGAGGCCTCGGGCGCCATCTTCGGGTCGATCGGACGCGGCGCGCGCTCGGTGGAGCTGAACCACGGCGGCTGCGGCCGCTGGGACGTGGCCAATGTCGACGGGCCGGTCTCGCTGGCCATCGGCGGCTCGGGCGACATCCGCACGGGCACCTCGAGATCGCTGGATGTGTCGATCGGCGGCTCGGGCTCGGTCCTGGCCGGCGCCACCCGCGATCTGGATGTGGCCATCGGCGGCTCCGGCGATGTGCGGGTCGCCCGACTGGACGGTGATCTGGAGG
>JAVHYH010000010.1 GCA_031119155.1 Brevundimonas sp. | reverse complement strand
GACCTATTCGGTCGCCTATCCGGGCGAGTTCGGCGGCGGCGTGGTCGATCTGCAGACGATCGACACCCCGGCCGAGCCGTTCTTCAGCATGCAGGCCTCGGTCAGCGGCAACACCGAGACCTCGGGCAAGGACTCGCTGATCTATTTCGGTTCGCGCACGGACTTCACCAGCTTCGATGACGGCACCCGCGACGTTCCGGGTCCGCTCCAGCTCGGCTTCGCCACCGGCCAGCGGATCTCCGCCGGCAACTTCAGCGCCAGCCAGCTGCGCCAGATGGGCCAGTCGCTGGTCAACGCGCCGCTGCGCCTGCTGCAACGTGAGACCACGCCGGCCAATTTCGGCCTGCGCTTCACCGGCGGCACCAGCACCGAGACCAGCTTCGGCACCCTGGGCGGCGTCTTCGTCGCCTCCTATGACAACAGCTGGACCGGACGCCGGGGCATCCGCCAGTCGGGCCGTCTCGACGCCGGTCAGTTCGTCACCGCCAACGACTATGCCTTCCAGTCGAACCAGAACGACCTGACCCTGAACTTCCTCGGCGCGCTGAGCCTGACCACCGACACCAGCACGCTGAAGTGGACCAACCTCTACGTCCGCAACGTCACGAAGGAGGCCCGTTCGGAGGCCGGCTTCGACGACGCCTCGGGCGGCCAGCGTCGCACCGACAACACCGAATGGTTCGTTCGCCAGCTGTATTCGACGCAGCTGACCGGCGAGCACAGCTTCGGCGCCGCCGGCGAGTGGGAATTCGACTGGCGCGCGGGCTACGCCCTGACGTCGCGCGATGCGCCGTATGAGAGCCGCTTCGGCTACGGCCAGAACGTGGCCGGCGACTGGATCCACGACATCGAGACCAACGCGATCTCGTTCAGCGAACTGGAAGACGACATCGTCTCGGGCGGCGCCGATCTGCACTACACCCTGCCGCTGTCGGATGCCCGCGAAGCGGTCTTCTCGGTCGGCGTGGCCTATTCGGACAACAACCGCGAATCCGAGCAGCGCACCCTGCGCTTCATCGCGCCGAACGGCCTGAGCGCCGATCAGTTGGAGTCGCGCGTCGACTACCTGTTCTCGGACATCAACATCGGGCCGTACCTCCAGCTGGAGGAAATCACTGGCACCAACGGCGCGGCGGCCTTTGACGGTCAGCTGACGACCCTGGCGGCCTATGCGCAGGTCGCGGCGGAAGTCATTCCGCTGGTCAACCTGAACCTGGGCGTCCGTTTCGAACAGGGTGAGCAGACGGTCACGCCGCGCGATCTGTTCGGCGGCACGACCGGCTTCCTGCCGACCGAGATCGACGAAAACTATGTGCTGCCGGCCGGGACCATCACCTGGAACTTCGCCGAGGACATGCAGCTTCGCATCGGCGCCTCGAAGACCATCGGCCGTCCGCAGTTCCGCGAGCTGGCTCCGCAGCAATACACGGACGTCGAAAGCGACCGGACCTTCATCGGCAACCCGTACCTCGTCGACACCGAAATCCTGAACCTGGACGCGCGCTGGGAATGGTATTTCGCCCGTAACCAGTTCGTCACCGCCGGCGTCTTCTACAAGGACCTGGACAAGCCCATCGAGTCGAGCGTCATCGATCAGGGCTCGTCGATCTCGCAGACCTTCTTGAACGCGCCGAACGCCACGATCATGGGCGCCGAAGTCGAGGCGAAGAAGTATTTCGAGTTCGGCTCGGACATGGACTTCATCGCCAACAAGCGCTGGCTGGTCCAGGCCAACTACACCTGGTCGGACTCCGAGGTGAACGTGAAGGATGGTGACACCGTCATCACCCAGAACAGCCTCGGCGTGGCCCAGCCCGCGTCCTACTATGTGATCGACGGCAGCCGTCTTCAGGGCCAGTCGGAACACGTCGTCAACGTGCAACTGGGCTGGGAAGACGACACCGCCCGCTCGCAGGCGACGCTGATCGCCAACTATGTGTCGGAACGCACCTCGGCCCGCGGCCGTCCGGGCGAGCCGGACCTGATCCAGGAGCCGGGCATCTCGCTCGACTTCGTGTTCCGCAAGGACTTCGACTATGCGGGTCGCGAGTACGGCTTCGCCGTCCAGCTGCGCAACCTGCTGGGTGAACAGTTCCTGGAATACCAGGAGCAGGGCGGCAACCGGGTGATCATCAACGGCTACGACCTGGGCACCAGCGGCTCGGTCAGCCTGACCGCCCGCTTCTGATCCCGACGACAGACAGGGGACCGACTCCATCCGGAGTCGGTCCTTTTTCTTTGCTGCGCTTCCATGACAACCCGTCCGCAAGCGGCGGGTTTGTCATGCTTGGTTCGCGGGGTCTTCATTTAGCCGTGAAGCCCGAACCCGGACGATTGGTCTAGGGACGTTTCCGGGCCGTCGGGGCCCTTTTCGGGCGTCCTTCCGTGATGGCTGTTCTTCGCAACTGGACTTCGTCCGCCCGTGCGTTGGCGCAGGACGTGGCGTCCCGGCCCGTGCGGTTGCGCCCCTTCCTCGAAGGTGTGCTGGTCGCGGTCCTGCTGGTGCAGGGCGGGCGTCTGGTCTGGCTGTTCGTCGAACCGTCCGCATCCGTTTCTGTCGATGCGCCGGCAGCGAGCCGTCCCGCCGACACCTCCATTTTCCAGCGCTTCGACGCCTTCTTCCGCACCGGCGGCCAGTCCAGCATGGCCGAGGACACCGCGACGGGCAGCAGCCAGATGCGCCTGTTCGGCATTCGCGCCGACGGCGTCGGCGGCGGCTCGGCCATCATCGGCATGGCGGACGGACGTCAGGTCTCGGTCGGGGTCGGCGAAGAGGTCGAGCCGGGCCTGACCCTGCAGTCGGTCGGACCGGATCATGTCGTCGTGTCGCGCAACGGGGCCCTGAGCCGCCTGATCTTCGCGGACACCCCGATGGGCGCCGCGCCGCCGCCGCCTCCGCCGTCCGGCGATCAGGTCGTGGCCCCACCCGCGCCGGCGCCGGCGCTCGCTCCCGCTGTCGCCGTCGTCGATCCGGCCCAGTTGATGGGGCAGGCCTCGCTGCGCCCCCGGATGCGCGGGCTGGCCGTCAACGGCTTCACCGTCAATGCGTCCGGCGAGGCGCCGGCCCTCAGCGCCGCCGGCCTGCAGGCGGGCGACGTCATCCTGGCCGTCAACGGTATCGAACTGAACAGCGCCGGTCGCATCGCCGACCTGCGCCGCAATCTCGCGACCGCGCCTTCCGCCGAAATCCGCTTCGAGCGGGGCGGGCAGGCGCGCACCACCACCATAAGGACCGCCCGGTGACCCGCATCAGCCGCAACGCCGTCTGCGCCGTTCTGGCCGGACTGATGATCGCCCAGGGACCGCTGGCCGCCGCGCCGGCGCTGGCCCAGTCCAGTGCGCGCCAGACCCTGAATGTGCAGGGCGCCGACATCCGCGCCTTCATCCAGGACGTGGCCCGGATGACCGGCCGGACCTTCATCGTCGATCCGGCGGTGACCGGCACCGTGACCGTCACCAGCGAGCGCCCGCTGTCGCGCTCGGAGTTGTTCGAGGTCTTCCTGTCGACCCTGCGCGCCAATGGTCTGGTGGTCACCCAGACGGGCTCGGGCGCCTATCGCATCAGCCCAGCGCAGGGCGCGGCGCAGGGGCCGACCACGGTGGGCGGCGAGCGGTTCACCACCGAGGTCTTCCAGCTTCGCAACATCGACGCCGCCTCGGCCGCCGAGACCATTCGTCCGCTGGTCGGCGCGCAGGGACAGGTGCTGGCCAATCCGGGCGGCAACAGCGTCGTCGTCGCCGACTTCGCCGACAACCTGTCGCGCATCCGGGCGCTGGTCGCCCGTATCGACGTTGACCGGTCCAGCTTCGAGGTGGTGACGCTGGAGAACTCCTCGGCGCGCGAGATCGCCGCAGTCCTGCAATCGGTCCTGACGCCGCCGGGCGGCCAGCCGGGGCAGGGGATGGTCTCGGTCACGCCGGTCGATAGCTCCAACTCCATCGTTCTGCGAGGCGACCCTGCCGCCGTGGCTCGGGTCCGCCCGCTGGTCGAGGATCTGGACCGCCGCGCGCGCTCGGCCGACGACGTGCAGGTCATCTTCCTGCAGCACGCCAATGCCGAACAGCTCCTGCCGGTGCTGCAGCAGATCGTCGGCCAGCCGATCACCCCGGCGCAGGCCAATGCGACCCCGGCCGCGACGACCGGCGGCGAGGGCGCGGCTGCGGCTGTCAGCGCCCCCGCCGTGGCTCCGGCCGCGCCCGGCCAGCGCGCCACCATCGCCCGCTTCCCCGGCGCCAACGCCCTGGTCATCTCGGCCTCCGCCGACACCCAGAGGATGCTGGCCGAGGTCATCCGCCAACTGGACCAGCGCCGCCAGCAGGTGCTGATCGAGGCCGTGGTGGTCGAACTCAGCGACACCGCCGTGCGCGAACTGGGCGTCCAGTGGCTGCTGGCCGGCGAGGACGGCGCGCCCATCGGCCTGACCAACTACAGCGACAGCGCCACGCCCCTGCTGCCCATCGTCGGCGGCGCGGCGGCGAGCCAGCTGGACGAGGACGATCCTCTGCGCGAGCAGTTGCAGAACCTCGCCCTGAACTCCCTGCTCGGCGCCAACGGCTTCGTCGGCGGCGGGGGCGGGACCATCGGCGACGGCCTGTTCGGCTTCATCATCAATGCGGCCAAGACGGACAGCGGCTCCAACCTGCTGCAGACGCCTTCGCTGATGACGCTCGATAACGAGGAGGCGACCATCCTCGTCGGTCAGGAAGTGCCGATCACCACGGGCGAGGCCCTGCTGGACGGCAACTCCAATCCCTTCCGCACGACCCAGCGGCAGGACGTCGGCGTCAAGCTGGTGGTCCGGCCCCAGATCAATGCAGGCGGCTCCATCACCCTGCACCTGCGGCAGGAAGTGTCGAGCATCAACGGCCTGCTGACCGCCTCCAGTAATGATCTGGTGCTGAACAAGCGCGAGCTGGAAACCACCCTGGTGGTCGATGACGGCGACATCGCCGTGGCCGGCGGCCTGCTGGACCAGAACGACCGTCTGGCCATCGACAAGGTGCCGGGGCTGGGCGATGTGCCGGTGATCGGCGCCCTGTTCCGCTCGACCAGCCGCCAGCGCGGCCGCACCAATCTGATGGTCTTCCTGCGCCCGACCATCGTGCGCTCCACCGCCGACGCCCAGCAACTGGCCGCGGATCGCTGGGGCTATATGCGCAACCAGCAACTGGCCAACGATCCGACGCGCGAGCCCAGCCTGGATGAGATGCTGCGCGACTATATGCGCGCCCAGCCGCCGGTCGCCCCGTCGCCGTCGCTGGTTCCGGGCGAGGTGGTGATCACGCCCCTGCCGCCGGCGGCGAACGCCGTCGCGCCGCAGGAGTGATCGGGTGATCACGCTCGTCAATCCGACGCTGCCCTACGGCTTCGCCAAGCGGCACGGGGTGATCCTGCTCGACGCGGGCGAGATCGCCGTCGTCGGCCTGCGCGAGGGCGCGGACCCGACGGCGCTGATCGAGACCCGCCGGGCGCTCGGTCGTCCGTTGCGCATCGAACCCCTGTCGCAGGCGGCGTTCGACCGGCAGCTGTCGGAGGTCTATGCGGGCGACCATCTGAACGCCGCCGACGGCGATGACCTGGCCATGCCGGGCGGGCTGGACGGCCTGATCGACGACATCCCCGCCGCCGCTGACCTGCTGGACACCGCTGATGATGCGCCTGTCATCCGGCTGATCAACGGCGTGATCGCCGAGGCCGTCCGCACCGGCGCCTCCGACATTCACCTCGAGCCGTTCGAAAGCGCCCTGATCGTTCGGATGCGGGTCGACGGCGTGCTGCGCGAGGCGCTGACGCTGAGCCCGCGGATCACCCCGCTGCTGGTCTCGCGCATCAAGGTCATGGCGCGGCTGGACATCGCCGAGAAGCGGGTGCCTCAGGACGGGCGCATCCCGTTGGCGCTGGGCGGCAAGACGCTGGATGTGCGGGTCTCGACCCTGCCGTCGCGGGCGGGCGAGCGGGTGGTGCTGCGGATCCTCGACAAGGATCAGGCAGGGCTGTCGCTAGAACAGCTGGGCATGGCTCCGGATGCGCTGGAGGCCTTCCGCGCCGCGCTTAAGGAGCCGAACGGCATCATCCTCGTCACCGGCCCGACGGGCTCCGGCAAGACCACCTCCCTCTACGCGGGCCTGAGTCTGCTGAACGACGCGACGCGCAACATCCTGACCGTCGAGGATCCGGTCGAATACGCCATCGACGGCATCGGCCAGACGCAGGTGAACACCAAGGTCGGCATGACCTTCGCCGCCGGACTGCGCGCCATCCTGCGTCAGGATCCGGACGTGGTGATGGTCGGCGAAATCCGCGACGTGGAGACGGCGGGCATCGCCGTCCAGGCCTCGCTGACCGGACATCTGGTGCTGTCGACCGTGCACACCAATGATGCGGTGGGCGCCATCACGCGGCTGCGCGACATGGGCGTCGAGCCCTTCCTGCTGGCCTCGACCCTGCGACTGATCGTGGCCCAGCGGCTGGTGCGCCGTCTGTGCGGCGAATGCCGGACCGCCGAGCCCGCCGACAAGGCGACGGCGAAACTGGCCGGGATCAAGAAGGGGGATACCGTCTGGCGGCCGCACGGCTGCCCGCATTGCCAGAACACCGGCTATGTCGGCCGGGTCGGTCTGTACGAGACCATCCGCGTCGATGACGCCGTGCGCCGCCTGATTGCCGCTGAAGCGGGAGAGGAGGCCATCGCCGCCGCCGCCTTCGCCGCCGCCGGGACGCTGAGCCAGCGCGCGCGCGATCTGGTGCTGTCCGGCGTCACCTCGGTCGAGGAGGCGGTGCGCGTCACCCGTCAGGAGACCAGCGAGGCCCACGAGCCGGTCGCCGCCGAGGTCGCGGCCTGATGGCGAGCTTCGACTATGTGGCGGTGGACGCCGGTGGTCGCACGGTATCGGGCGCTGTGACGGCCGCGGACGAGACCGCCGCCCGCGCCGCGCTGGGCAAGCGCCGGCTGATGCCGCTGGAAATCCTGCCTGCCCGGGCCGGCGTTGCGCGCGCCGCCGCGCCGTCGGCGAAGGGGGCGAAACTGGATTCCCGGACGCTGGCCCTGACAACGCGCCAGCTGGCGACGCTGGTCTCGGTCTCCCCGCTGGAGGAGGCCCTGCGCACGATCGCCTTGCAGGCCGATCGCCCCGCCGTGCGTCGGGTGCTGGAAGGCGTGCACGCCGGTGTGCTGGAAGGGCGTCGCCTGTCGGACGCCATGGGTCTGCAGGGGCAGGCCTTCCCGCCGCTGTACCGCGCCATGGTCTCGGCGGGAGAGCAGTCCGGCGCGCTGCAGCCGATCCTCGAACGTCTCGCCGACGGGCTGGAGCGCGATCAGCAGGTGCGCGGCAAGGTGATCACCGCGCTGGTCTATCCTGCCGTTCTGGCCGTGGTGGCGCTGGGCGTCATCATCGCCCTGATGGCCTTCGTCGTGCCCAAGGTCGTCGACCAGTTCGACAGCATGAACCAGACCCTTCCCCTGCTGACGCGGGTGGTGATCGGCGTGTCCAACGGCATGCGGGACTGGGGCTGGCTGATGGTCGTGCTGCTCGCCCTGGCGATCGCGCTGGGCGCGGTCGCCCTGCGCAATCCGGCGATCCGGCTGCGGGCCGACAGCCTGCTGCTGAAACTGCCGCTGATCGGCCGCCTGACCCGCGACCTGCACGGAGCGAAGATGGCGCGGACGCTGTCCACCATGCTGACCTCCGGCCTGCCGGTGCTGGAGGGGCTGACCATCACCGCGCGCACCGTGTCGAACCGTCGTCTGCGTCAGGCGACCGAGACCATGGCTGAGGCGGTGCGTGAAGGGGGCGGTCTGTCCGCCGCCATGCGCCGCGCCGACGTCTTCCCGCCGATCCTCGTCTACATGACCGCCTCGGGCGAGAGCAGCGGGCGGTTGGAGCCGATGATGGAGCGCGCCGCCGACTATCTGGAGCGCGAGTTCTCGACCTTTACCGCTGTGATGCTGAGCCTGCTGGAGCCGGCGATCATCGTGGTCATGGGCGGCGTCGTGGCGGTGATCGTCCTGTCGATCCTGCTGCCCATCCTGCAGATCAACACCTTGGCCATGGGCTGAAGATGAGTATCGAGATGATTGAAGTTGAAAAGAAATCCGAACAACGTCGCAAGCGCTCGGGATTCACCTTGGTCGAGCTGATGGTGGTCATCGTCATCATCGGCCTGCTGGCCACCGTGGTCGTGATCAACGTCCTGCCCAGCCAGGACAAGGCCATGGTCGGCAAGGCGCGGGCGGATATCGCCACGCTGGAGCAGGCCATCGAGACCTATCGCCTCGACAACCTGGCCTTTCCGGACAGCCTTGAGGCGCTGGTGACGGCTCCGGCCGGTCTGGCCAATCCGGAACGCTATCGTCAGGGGGGCTACATCCGCCGTCTGCCGCAGGATCCGTGGGGCGCCGACTACCAGTTCAGCCGCCAGAGCCGTCACGGCGGAGCCTTCGACGTCTGGTCGTTCGGCGCCGACGGCCGCGAGGGGGGCGAAGGCAATGACGCCGACATCGGCAACTGGCGGTAAGACCCGTCAGGGATTTACGCTCGTCGAGCTGCTGATGGTCGTGGCCATCATCGGTCTGGCGGCGGGCGCCGTGGTGCTGACCCTGCCGGATCCGAAGCCGGCGGTGGCGACAGAGGCCGAGCGGTTCGCCGCCCGGCTGGTCCGCGCGCGCGAGGAAGCGATCCTGACCAACCGTTCCGTCGCCGTGGAAGCGACGGCGCAAGGCTATGCCTTCTCCACATTCGATGGCCTCCAGTGGACGCCGCTGGCCGAAGGCCCGTTCCGGGCCGAGGACTGGAGCGAGGGCGCGACCGTGTCACCGTCCGAACCCGCCGTGCGCGTCGTCTTCGATCCCTCCGGCGTGGCCGATCCCGCGACCCTGACGCTGGCCCGCGAGGGCCGCAGCCGGACCGTCTCGGTCGACGGCGCCGGAGAGGTGCGCGTCGATGGCTGAGCGCGGCGGCTTCACCCTGGTCGAGATGCTGGTGGCGCTGGCGGTGTTCAGCCTGGCCGCGATGGCGCTGCTGAACCTGTCCGGGGAAAGCACCCGCTCGGCCCAGCGCGTGGAGACCCGCACCCTCGGCGGCATGGTGGCCGAGAATGTCGCCGTCGAGGCGGCTGTCGCCCCGGTGCTGGGCGAAGGCGAGACCACTGGCGCATCTGATCTGGGCGGCCGCCGCTGGCAGTGGACCCGCGCGGTTCTGGCCACCGAGGATCCGGAGCTGCTGCGGATCGACGTGCGCGTGCGCGACGAGGAAGGGCAGGCGGCCGACCGCACCCTGTTCCGCAGGCGCAACCCGTGAACCGGTCCGGCTTCACCCTCGTGGAGGTGCTGATCTCCCTGCTGATCTTCGCCCTGCTGGCGGCGGCGGGGGCGGCGGTGCTGGCCGTGACTGTCGACAACCGCTTCGCCGTCAAGGAACAGAGCGACCGGGTCGGCGACCTGCAGCGGATGCGGGCCCTGCTGCGGGCCGATATCGGGCAGGCGACCGGCCGTCGGGCGCGGGGCTCTACCGGACGACCGGCGGCGCAGGCCATGATCGGCACCATGACGGCGGCGGATCCTGTCCTGAGCCTGACCCGCGCGGGCTGGAGCAATCCGGGCGACCGGGCGCGGCCTTCGCTACAAAGGGTCGAATACCGTCTGGTCGAGGATCGGCTGGAGCGGCGCGTGGCCGAACAGCTGGACGGCGCGCGCCCCGGTCCGCCGCAGGTGCTGTATCGCGGCGTCCGTGATGTGACCGTGGCCTTCGTCCGGGACGGGGAGGCGGCGCCCGCCTTCATCGCCACCCCCGACCGCCCCCTGCCGGATGCCGTGCGCCTGACCATGACCCTGCGGGACTATGGCCGGGTCGAGCAGCTGTTCCTCGTCGGGGGCGGCCGATGAGACGCCGCAAGGATCGCGAGGGCATGGCCCTGTTGACCGTCCTGCTGTTGGTGGCGGTGATGTCGGTGGTCGCGGTGGCCCTGCTGGACGATGTGCGCTTCTCCGTGCGCCGCGCGACCAACGCCGAAACCGGCGGCCAGGCCCAGTGGCTGGCCTCGGGCGCCGAGCTGATGGCCCGCAACCGCATCCGCCAGTTGATGCAGGCCAATCCCGCGCGGACACCGCTGGAGCCCGAATGGAACGGCCGTCGTCTGGACTTCCCCATCGAGAACGGCGCGATCAGCGCCACCGTCTCGGACGGTCAGGCCTGTTTCAATCTGAACAGCGTGGTGCTGGGCGTGGGCGAGGATCTGGTCGCCAGGCCCGAGGGCGCGGCCCAGTTTCGCGCGCTCGGGCGGGCCGTCGGCGTGCCGGACAGCCGGATGCGCGCCGTCGCCGACGCCCTGACCGACTGGCTGGACGCCGACAACGAGGCCCTGCCGCTCGGCGCCGAGGACGGCGCCTATGCGGGCCTGTCGACGCCCTATCGCACCGCCGGGGTCATGATGGTCGAGGTCAGCGAGCTGCGTGCGGTGAAGGGGGTGGACGACGACGTCTATCGCCGCCTGCGCCCCTATCTCTGCGCCCTGCCGACCAGCCAGTTGTCGCCGCTGAATGTGAACACCCTGACCCCGGCGCAGGCCCCGCTGATCACCATGCTGACGCTCGGCCAGGTCACGCCGGAGCAGGCGCGCGCCGTGATCGCCCGCCGTCCTCGTGAGGGCTGGGCCAACGGCGAGGCCTTCTGGGGCCAGCCAAGCCTGTCGAACTTCACCCCGGACGACGACACGCGCGCGCAGGCCGTTGTCCTGACCCGCTTCTTCCGCCTGAGGGTGGATGTTGACTACGCCGGCGCCCGCGCCGTCCAAACCGCCCTGCTGGAGGCCCGTCCCGACGGCGCCGTCCGCACCGTCATCCAGCGCTGGACCCCCGAAGAATGAAGCCGACCCGTCTTGTCCTGATCCCCGCCCTGTCCGGGGAGCCCGCGCCCTATCTCGTCATCGGGGCGGGGGGCTATGTGCTGGAGCGCGGCACGCTGGCCCTGGATGCGGTCGAGCGTCCGGAGCCGATGCGCACGGTCGCCGTCGCGCCCGGCGCCGATGTCCTGATCCGCTGGCTGGACCTGCCGCCGGGCAGCGTCGCCCAGCAGCGGACCGCCGCGCTCTGGGCGCTCAAGGACGATCTGGCCGCCGCGCCGGACCGGCTGTCGGTCGCGCTGGGGCCGGTCGCGGTCGCCGGCGAGCCGCGTCTGGTCGCGGTGACGGCCCAGTCGCTGCTGGACGCCTGGAGCGATTATCTGTCCGGGCTGGGGCTGCAGGCCGATGCGCTGGTCCCCGACGTGCTGACCCTGGCCGAGCCGGACGATGAAAGCCTGACGGCCGTGGCCTTCGGCGGCGCCATCGCCCTGAGGGGGCGTCGGTTCGCGGCCTCGCTTCAGCCGGATCTGGTCAATCTGGTGGCGCATGGACGTGTGGTCGAGCCGGTGGACGATCCCGCCGCCGTCGAGCACGCGCTGGTGCGGGCCGCCCTCAATTCCCCGCTCGATCTGACGCCCGTGCGGGCGCGGGAGAAGGCGGAAAGCCGTCGCGGCTGGCGTCGGGCGCTGGTTCTCGCCGCCGCCGTGATCGTGTCGCCGCTGGTGCTGATGATCGCCGCCGCCACGCGGGACGATGTCGCCGCCGCCCGGGCGGACGATCTGGCGCTGAGCGAGATCGCGCGTGTCGATGCGGAGCTGGCGCGGACGCCGGACCCCGTCGCCGCCCTACGCGGCCGGGTGCGCGCCGCGCCGCCGCCCGGCGGGGTGATGGCCGCCACCGCCGCCCTGTTCACCGCGGTGGAGGGGGTGACGGACGCCGAACTGGACATGCTGGTGGTCGATCCGGAGAACGGGATGAAGGCCAGCGTCACCCATCCCGACTACAGCGACGTGCAGACCATCGACAGCGCCATGCGCGCCTCGGGCCTGACCGTCACCGAGACCGGAACCGAGGACAACGCCGGTCGCGTCGTCAGCGACATCACGATCGGAGCCGCCCGATGAGCGCCCTTCTTTCCCGCGCCCACGGCTGGTGGGACGGCCGCACGGTGCGCGAGCGCCGGATGCTGATGGTCATGGCGGTGCTGGCTCTGGCCGTCCTGGTCTGGCTGGCGGTGGTCCGGCCGGTTCAGGTCTGGCAGGGCGCCGCCTCTGACCGTCGCATCGAGGCCGAAGAGACCCTGGCCGAGGTCCGGTCAGGCCTTCGCATCATCGCCCCGTCCGCCGCCCCTTCCGCCGCGCCGCAGGTCGTCGCCGGCGGGGAGGGGCTGGAGCCGCTGGTGCGCCGGACCGCCGAGGCCGCGGGGCTGAACGTGGTCACGACCATGGCCGCCGGCGGTGGCCTAGGCATCCAGATGTCGCAGGCGCCGGGACGCGAAACCTTCGCCTGGCTGGCGGGGCTGGAGGCTGATCAGGGGGTGAAGGTCTGCAGCCTCGGCGTGATGGAGAACGCCGACGCCACCCTGAACATCGACGGCGCCCTGAGTCTGCAAGCCTGCTGACGCTGCCGTCCTGTTCCTTTATGGGACAGGAATCGGGGCGTAGCAGTGCACAAGACAGATCAGCATCAATCGACGGCGAGCCGCGCCGCGCCCGTCGTCGGTCTGGGCACGGTGGTGGTGCTGGCGCTCGTCCAGTTCGCGGCCTTCGTCGATCGCGCCGTGCCTTCGGTTCTCGCGGCGCCGCTCAAGGCCAGCTTCGCCCTGTCTGACGCCCAGCTGGGCCTGCTGCAGGGCCCGGCCTTCGCCATCACCTATGCGCTGGTGATGCTGGCGGCGGGCCACTGGGCCAGACGGATCGATCCCTTCCGGCTGATGGCCTTCTGCGTCGTGGTCTGGACCATCGGCGGCGTGGTCTTCGCCCTGGCGAACACCTTCCCCCTGTTGATGGCGGGACGGATGATGCTGGGGGTGGGGCAGGCGGCCTTCGCGCCGGCGGCCCTGATCGTCCTGGGTTCCCCCGGCGTGCTGATGGGGCGATCCAGGGCCCTGTCTCTGTTCACCAGCGGCTCGGCGTCGGGGCGCAGCGGCGCCCTGTTCCTGGGCGGATTCATCCTGTTCATGGTCGGTGGTCAGACCGTCTTCGGACTGGAGCCCTGGCGCAGCGTCAGCCTTTTCCTTGTGGCGCCGAACGCCTTGCTGGTCGTTGGATTGCTGCTGCTCTCGCGCCGGACGGGCGGCTGGCCGTCCGAGGGCGCTTCCGGCCTGAACGACGCGCTCGGCTGGATGTTCGGGGAGGGGCGGGCGATCCTGAGCCTCTTCGTCGTCGGTTCGGGCTGCGTGCTGCTGGTCCAGGCGCTCGGCGCATGGATGCCCAGCCTGCTGGCGCGTGAGTTCGATCTCTCCGTCGCTCAGGCCGCGGTGACGGCCGGAGGCATCGTTCTGGCCTCGGCGCCGGCGGGGCATCTGACCGCAGGATGGGTGCTCGCCCGACCCGGAACGCGTCCGGCCAGGGTCATCGCCGGGGGGCTGTTCCTGGCCTCGGCGGCGGTTTTCGGGCTGAATCTTGCGCCGTCCCCGGCCTTCGGGATCGCCGCCCTGTGTGCGCTCGTCGCCGGGGGCGGGGTGGCCGCCGCGGGGTGCCTGATCACCGTCCAGCCCCAGACGCCGGAGCGTCTGCGCGGCGGTGTAAATGCGCTGTTTCTCGCGACCACCTCGATCGTGGGCGTCGGCGCGGGCCCGTGGATCACCGGCTGGCTGAGTGATCGGCAGTCCGACGGCGGCGGGTTGGTATCCGCGCTGACGCTCGTTGTGGTTGCGGTTTCAGTAATGGTGATTCCCCTCGCCCTGCTGGGAGGGCGGCGGTGGAAATCACCCGCCCATTCCCAAAACGGCACGGATTGATCGCTGTTCGTTTCAGCGTGGGACTCTTTCGCCTGTTGAGCGAAATATCTAAGAACGTTGAAGAAAGTTTTGTCTTCCACAGCGATATACCCAATTTGGGAGGCGCTTAACGCCTTCTTAACTGCAACCTTCCCGTTCGCGATGCGCCGGCTCTATCGGGGCGCAGGGGGAAGACAACTTGCAACGGAACGAGCACGTAAATGTCGGCGGTGAGCCGGCGTGGGTGAGCCCCCGTGTCCGTCGTTCGGGCGCGCTGGTCTTCGCCGCCATGACCCTGATCACCGTCGTCGGCGGGGCCGGATCGGCCGCCGCCCAGGACGGATCGGTCGAGGTCGAGATTTCCGCCGTCATTCCCGAGCGGTGCGGGTTCGCGCCGTCGGCTGTGCCGCTGCTGCGGTCCGCGCCGGCCGACGTCGAGGTCGCCCAGACCTTCAGCGTCGCCCTGCCGCTGGATTGCAACACGCCCTTTGCGGTGGGCCTGGTCGCCGAGCGCGGCGCGCTGACGAACACGACCAGCACGCCGGATCAGTCGGGCTACGCCTTCTCCAAGACCTATGGCGTCCGGGTCACCCTGGATACCAGCGCGGGCGCGGTCCAGAGCGGACGCTGCCTGTCCAGTGACGTCGTCGCGGGCGGGACCTGCGACTTCGCGACCAGCATTCCGGGACAGGGCCTGGAGTCGGGGCAGGGCATCGCCACCCCCGGCGCCGTCACCCTGACCATCGACTGGCCGGATCAGTCCGCCCTGACCCAGCGTCTCGCGGCCGGGGACTATTCCGACACCATCACCGTCGTCGTGGGAGCGCGCGCATGACCGCCCCCCGCCTCGACCGGGGCGCCGTGCGCGCCCTCAGCCATTCGGCGATCGCAAAGGCGACCGTCGAAATCCTCGGGGGGCGTCTTGCCTGCTCGACCACCACGCCGGGTCTCTCCGGCGGTCTCTTCCACACGGAGAACTAACCATGAAGCGTATCCTCTTCGCCGCGGCCTCGGTCGCCGCCTTCGCCTTCGCCGGCGCCGCCTCGGCCCAGTCGGACAGCCAATCGGTTGCGATCAACGGCACCGTCGCTCCCAAGTGCGGCGTGTCGGCTCAATCGACCACCGTCTCGCTGGCCAGCGACCTGACCGATGCCGACGCCCGCGTCCGCACCGCCGTCACCACCGAGATCGCTGACGCCCTGAACGGCGCCCGCATCATCGCGTTCTGCAACGGCGTCAACAACTCGGTGACCGTCGAGCGTTCGGTCCTGGCCCGCACCGGCTCGACCGGCAACGGCCTGACGGAAGGCGGCTTCGCCCAGTTCATCCGTTACAACCTGGACGCCTCGATCAACGGTCTGGCCCTGGATTCGACCAGCACCGACGGCGCCTCGACCGTGGCCCAGCGCTTCGGCGGTCACATCAGCCTGAGCGACTCGAACACCCACGTTCGTTTCGCCCAAGCCGCCTCGGCCGGCGCCCCGCAACCCGCCACCGGCGGTTCGAGCGCCACCGCGACCAACTGGAACGCCGTCACGGACCGCAGGATCGCCGCCGGCGCCTACACCGGCTCGGTCAACGTGATCGTGGCCCCGGGCGCCTAAGCCTGACTGTGTCCCCGGGTTTCCCGGGGACATCCCGCCGGACCGGTCCTTGCAGGGCCGGTCCGGTTTCTTTCTCACTGTTCGGGTCACCTGTATGTTCGCGGTTGCCGTTCGTCGTCTTGTCGGCGTCCTTCTTTCGACAGCCATTCTGATCGGTTCGGGCATCCCCGCGACCGCTCTCAATGTGCAGCCCGTGATCATCGACCTGCTGTCGTCCGGCCGCCGGACGTCGACGGTGCTGACCCTGCAGAACACCTTCTCGACGACGGTTCCGGTGGAACTGGTCGCGCGCGAACTGACCATCGTGAACGGCGAACTGACCGAAACGGACGTCGAGGCCGAAGATCTGCTGATCTTCCCGGCCCAGGTGACGGTCCAGCCCGGCCAGTCCCAGGCCTTCCGCATCCAGTGGGTCGGCGATCCCGAGATCGCGGGCAGCAAGCATTATTTCGTGACGGTCGCCCAGCTGCCGGTCGTCCTCCCCGAAAACCAGAACGCCATCCAGGTTCTGTACAATTTCAAGGTTCTGGTGAGCGTGGGCTCGCCTGGAACCCGGCCTGACCTGTCGGTGCGTTCGGCGACGATCGAAGCCCGTGAGGATGGTTCGGGCTATCCGGTCCTGACCGTGGCGAACACCGGAACCACTTACGGCTATCTGGGCAAGAGCCGCCTGACCCTGATCCAGCGCGCGCCGAACGGCGACGAGATCTTCCGCGAAACCTGGGAGCCGGAACAGCTGCAGCAGGTCATGGGGCTCGGCATTGTGCCTGTCGGCGCCGAGCGCCGTCTGCCCCTGAACATCCGTCTGGCGCAGCCCAACGGCACGGTCTCGGTCGAGTTCACGCCTGTGGAGGACCGCTAGTCCATGATGGAGGCTCTGCCACCGACCTGGGTCAACGAAGCCCCGGCCCTGTCGTCCGAGGTCATCCAGACCGCGCCGCGACGGGTCGAGGAACGACTGAACCCGTCCGGTCGGGACATTCCTCTGGGCGGTCCGCTCAAGGACGGTGCGTTCATCCTCGGCGAGATTTCCTACACGCTGACGGCGGATGATCGCATCCTCATCGACGTGGACCCGCTGCTGGACCTGTTGCGGCCTGTCCTGTCTCCGGCGGCCTGGCAGGGGCTCGCCTCGGCCGTCGAGGGGCGGCGGCAGATTGAAGCCGGCGACCTGACCGCGCTCGGTTTTCCGGTCGCCTATGATCCGGGCACCTTCGGCCTGCAGATGGACATCAATCCGGACGCACGCCCGCGGACCGCGATCAGCATCTCCGGGTCGCGTCAGAGGCAGAACGCCCCGGTCATCGCGCCCGCCAATGTCTCGGCCTACGTCACCGGCTTCCTGACTTCGGACTACGTCCACGTCGGGGACGACGTGGGCTTCGGCACCCCCAGCCTGTTGATCGACAGCGCCGTGCGGGTGCGCGGCTTCGTGCTGGAGAATGAGGCGACCATCGGCGAGGACTTCATCCGGGAAGGCACCCGGCTGGTCTATGACGACACGGCGCGCACCGCTCGCTGGACGCTGGGCGACCTGCGCCCGCAATCGCGCGGCTTCTCCGGTTCGAGCGCCATGGCGGGCCTCTCGCTGGAGCGGGTCTATGCCGATCTGGAGCCGCAGCGGAACATCCAGCCGCGCGGTCAGCGCTCGTTCACCCTGGTGCGGCCCTCGACCGTCGAGGTGTTCATCAACGGGCGCTCGGTGCAGCAGACCCGACTGAATCCCGGTTCCTACGACGTCAGCGACTTCCCCTTCGCGCAAGGCAGCAACGACGTTCGCCTGGTGATCCGGGACGACACCGGCGTCGAAAGCGTCTTCTCCTTCTCGATCTTCTTCGATCGCAGCCTGCTGGCCGCCGGTCTGACCGAGTTCGGCGTCTATGCCGGCGGGCTGACCGACTTCGGGCCTGACGGGCGCGAATATACCAGCGAGGCCACCGCCTCGGGCTTCTTCCGCCGGGGTTTCACGGATTCCTTCACCGCCGGCGCCAATTTCCAGGCCAGCGGTCGCGGCGCCGTCGTGGGCGGCGAGACGGTCTGGGCCAGCCGCTGGGGCACCATCGGTCTGGATCTGGCGGTGTCGTCCATCGAGGATGTGGGCGAAGGCTATGCGCTGAACATCGGCTATGAGCGGGTGTTCGGCCTCGATGATCCGAACGGCTCCCGCTCGCTCAGCGCGACTTTCCAGACGACCAGCGAGGACTTCGCCACGCCGGGAGTCGAACTGGCGAACAATCCGTTCGAATACGAAGCCGGGTTCACCTATTCGCAGTCGATCGGCAGCACGCAATATGTGACCGCTGACGTCTTCTACTCGGTCGGCCGGGACGACAACGAGGATCAGGCGTCGCTTCGCGCGGGCTACGGCTGGCGCGCCAGCAGCAAGGTGCTGTTCACCGCCGAGGCCGTCTATGAGGATCGTCGCGGCGAGTCCGAGGTGGGGCTGCGCGTCGGCCTGACCTACCGTCTGGGCCAGTATTCCAGCGTCACCGGCGAGATCGACACCCAACGCGAGCGCGCCCGCCTCGGCTACCAGACCTCGCGGGGCCGTGGCGTGAACTCGTGGAGCGCGGCGGCGAACCTCGACGCCTCCGAGACGGCCACCGGCGTGAACGGCTCCTTCACCAGCATCCTGAACCGGGCGGAAGTCGGCGGCTCGCACCTGACCTCGTTCGCAAGCGACGGCGGCGAGATCGTCGATCAGCGGACCAGCCTGCGGGCCGGCGCGTCGCTGGTCTATGCGGATGGCCGCTTCGGCGTTTCGCGTCCGGTCTACGACAGCTTCGCCCTGTTCGACGGCCACAGGACGCTGAAGGGCGCCCAGATCTACGTCGAGCCGCGGGACGAATACTACACCGCCCGTTCCGGCCTGTTGGGCGGGGCCGTCACGCCCGAGCTCAGCGCCTATTCGCCGCGGACCATCACCTTCGACGTCCCCGATGCGCCGACCGGCTACGACATCGGTTCGGGCGCCGTGGAGGTCATGCCGCCCTATCGGTCCGGCTATCTGATCACCGTCGGTTCGGACTATTTCGTCTCGGCCAGCGGCCAGCTTCTGGGCGCGGACGGAAATCCGGCCTCGCTCAAGGTCGGCATGGCCTATGAAGTCAGCCGGCCGGATCGTCCGGGCGTGCGCATGTTCACCAACACCTCGGGCCGCTTCGCCGTCCAGGGGCTCCGCGCGGGTACGTGGAGAATCGTGGTTGGTACGGACGCCACTGAAACCTACCTGATTGAAATCCCTGAAAGCGCTGACGGCCTGGTTCGTCTGGGCGCTGTTTCTCCGGAGGCCGCTCGATGAAGTTCGCTGCCCTGTCCTGCGCGGCCGTCGTCGCGTTCGCCGTCGTCCCCGGGATCGCCCAGGCCGGCTGTGCCGGCTTCGAGAGTGTCAGCACCGGGATGTCGGTCGAGTACGATCCGTTCTCGGGCGCTCCGATCAGTCGGCCGTTCGAAATCCGGGTGCGCCGCCTCGATCCGTCGGCCACGGCGGTGCGCTTCCTGCTGGTCGATCCGGACCCGCAGGGCGGCCAGTCGCGCTTCGGCGCCGGTGGGCCGCGCGGCTATGATGTCGAATGGGCCAAGGACAGTTCGCGTCCGGTCTTCTTCCGCGGCGCAGAGCAGCCGAACAACACCAACGGCGCCCTGGTCAGCTTCAAGCCGGGCCCGTCCGGCGATGTGGTCACCGAGACCTTCCGCCTGCAGGTGCCCGCCGGGCGTCCGGTCGCGGCCGGCGACTACTATGAGCCGCTCGAGGTCCGCTACGTCTGCTATTCGGGTGACGAGCGGCTGGACGCGCCGGAAGTCCAGCAGGCCGGTCGGGTCGCCCTGGATCTGGCGACGCCGGACATGATCTCGGCCTATATCGGCTCGGTCGGAATTCGCCGCGGCGAAATCAATCTCGGAACCCTGTCGGCCGATGGACCGGCGGCGTCGGGACAGGTGATGATCACCGCCCAGGCGACTTCGCCCTATGAGGTCAGCATTGCGTCCAAACGCGGTGTGATGCGTCGCAGCGACACGGACACCGCCGGTCTGCGCTATTCCATGCGTCTGGGCGCCTTCCCGGTCCAGCCCGGCTCGACCCTGGTGTGCGACCGGACGCAGGATCCGGGCGGCCGCGGCCATCCGCTGCAGGTGACGGTGCGCTCCGAGGATATCGCAACCCAGCCCGCGGGCGCCTACAGCGATACGGTGACGGTCACCTTCGCCCCGCGCCTCAGCGCGACGATTTCGGACAGCTGTTCGGCCTAGGCGATCGGCTCAGGGGCTGACTAGAAGATCATGCCCTTGGCCTCGGCGCGCAGCGCGAGGTTCAGGTTGCCTTCTGTCGACGACAGGAAAATGCCGAGATCGCGCTCGCGGAAGGCGGCGTGGGTGCTGTCCACGATGACGGTCTGCGTCGCCGCTGCCGAGATCGGCACGCGAACGCCGTCCACGACCGCGAAGGCGTCTTCCAGACCCGCCGGATGCAGCAGGATCAGGCGGTAGCCGTCGACGTTGTTGCAGAGCTCGGTCATGCGGCCGAGCGCATTCTCACCGGCCTGGAAGGTCGGCAGCATCACGGCGCCGACCTCGACCTTGCAGATGGTGCGCGCGCGCGCGTTGATGCCGATGGTCACGCCGCCCGCCATCATGGGGGATGCGGCCATCAGGCCCGCGATCATCGCGACGCCGGCAATCTTGAGCCGCTTCAGTTGCGCAGTCATGGGGGGAGCCCTCTGAATGAGGCTCCACATTACGAACCGGCGCTGAAAGTCCCGTTTAGAGGGATGGTCAACCGGTGTTTACCGTACTTCGATCATCCAGGACTCCCAGCGACGCTTGATGGCTTCGATTTCGCGGGCCGGATCGTCGATCATCTGGCGGAAGGCGGTAGGGGTCATGCCGAACCGGTCGCGGAACCGGGATCGCAGGTCCGCCTCGTCGCGGAAACAGTAACGCCGCGCCAGTTCCGCCAGGGGCGTGACGTCGCTGCGGTTCGTCATTGTGACCCGCACGGCTGTCAGTCGCCGGTCGTTGATGAAGTGATCCACGCCGCCGTACGGCTTGAGCAGGCGATAGAGGGTCGCCCGGGAGATGCCAGTCTCGCGGATGATGTAGGCGGTATCCAGTTCGGGATCGGTAAGGGCGCGCTCAATGACCCGTTGCGCGGCGGTGCGGCGTTCCAGTTCGCCCAGCCGGCGCGAAGCGGTGGGGCCTGCGCCGGTCGGCGCGACGGCCAGCCCCAGAAGGCTGACGAAGGTGCGGTTCAGGGTGGGCAGGGCGTCGTAGGCCAGTTCGTCCACGCGGCGTGAGATGGACAGCAGGTGGTCGCCCAGCAGGCCGCTGCGCTCAGGCGGCAGCAGGCGGCCGTGCAGACCGTTCGAGGTGCCCGCCGCCGCCTCGACCAGATCCCGGGCCACGCTGACGGTGATGATGTGACCGTCCGGAATGCGGTTCTGGCTGGGCAGGCGCAGGTCCTGCAGCACGATGTCGCCTGGGCCGGCGCGGGTGAAGCGGCTGTCCTCGGCGCCCAGCAGTTCGCCCTCGACCACCATGTGCGCGACGAAGTGCGAGAATTTGTTGTCCACGACCCGCTGGGGCGGGCGGGCGTGCCCAACGCCGCGCAGGCGCCGGCTGAACAGGATCAGCCGGTCCAGCCGGTGCGCGGTGATGTCGGCGGAGAAGGACTCGGTGTTGTCCAGGACGTCCGCCCCGATTGAGTACAGTTCACGATAGGCCTGCACGGCGCTCTCGGGATCCCGTCCTGTCGTGGTGAAGCGGAAAGCCTCGATCATCAGTTGGAGCTCTGGCCGTGGGGAGGGGCTTCCGGCTGAACCTTGGCCTTCCGGACATATGGGTCCGAAAGATCGTCAGCCTAACAACCGTCTAGCGAAAATCGGGCCATCAGTCTCAACCTTGAGACTGATGCAGCAATACCCACACTTGGGCATACGGCGAAGGTTATTCCCTTTTTGAGACACAAGGGGGAATAGAGCGTGTCAGATGCTCGTGTTGTGATTGCCAGTGGACCGTGGCCTGCAGGGCCCCGCGCTGAGGCGGGAGCCTCGCTGCACCTGCTGCAATGGTTCCGCAACCTGTCGACGCCCGGCTTCTTCATGCATCGGGAGACGCTGGAGGTCTGCGACGCCAATACGCAGGGCGGCGCACTGCTGGGTCGGTCCCGCAGCCTGTCCGTCGTCAACGGACGATTGGCCATGGCGCAGAAGGGGGCGATCGAACGCCTTCGTGTGGCCCTTCGCGATCTGGACGCCACGCCCCAGGCGCATGCGATCGAGCTGGACGGCGATCATGCCGTCATGCGGCTGGAGCCGATGGCCGGGTCCGAAATGGTCTCGGTCCTGGTCATCACCCAGAGCCCCGAAACCCATATCTGGGCGGACACGGGTTCGGTCTTCGGCCTGACACCGGCGGAGGATCGTCTCGTTCGGCAGTTGGTCGACGGCTACAATATCGACGAAGTCGCGGAGCGGCTGAAGATCAGCGTCGAGACCGCGCGCACCCATGTGCGTCGCGCCTATCTGAAGATCGGTGTCAGCAGTCGCGAACAGCTGTTCGCCGCCCTGTCCCCGTTCCGTCTGCCGGCCTGACCTTCGCCGGGTCCGGCGCGAGGGGGACGCCCTTCAGCCAGAGCCGCAGGGCCTCCCAGTGGATGGCCGCGACGACCTTCAGCGTCTCGAAGGGCAGGGCCAGAACGGCCTTCAGGATTTCGCGGTCCGTCAGCGGACGACGCTCCCCCTGCATCGCCGTGGCGATCAGCAGGCCGTCCGGATCGTGGCCGTCGATGCTCAGATGCATGACCTCGACCGGCGTTCGCCCCTTGAAGGCATAGGTCATGTCCATCCGCATGAACGGCGAGACGTGCAGGGTCTTGTCGCAACCGTGCCGGAACAGTTCGCCGCCGTCGGCGCGAAGGACATAGGACCGCCGCTCGCCGAAGGTGCTGGTGACCTCATAGATCACCCCGGCCAGGGCGCCGTCCGCCCGGTGGGCGTACATCACGCTGATCGGGTTGAAGACGAAGCCCAGCATCCGGGGCAGGGTCAGCAGGCGGATCGGCCCGTCCACGCCCCTGATCCCCGCCGCCTCCAGCTTCCTCAGCGCCTGCTCGCGCAGCGCCGTCGCTGAGCCGTCGCCGTGATCACGCGGATGGAAGGACAGCAGGTTGAACCGGCTAATCGAGAACAGCCGTGTGTGTCGCGCGGCGTCGTCCAGCCGGTCGAGGTCGAGCAGGATCCAGAACAGCCGGTAGCGGAAGGCATGCTCGCGGGGGCGCACCCGCCGATGCAGAACCTCGCCGCGATACAGGCTTCCCGCGGCCGTCATGCCGGCAGCCGCTCCGGCACGGAGGCGGAGGTCAGATGGATGCGGCCGCTCTCGTCCGCGACCTCCCACGGGCGCCGCACCCCGCCCAGTTGCTCGGCCACCGCCAGGCCGGACTGCAGCCCGTCTTCGTGGAAACCGGCCCCGAAATGGGCGCCGCAGAACCAGACGCCGCCCTGACCCTGCAGGCTCCACAACTCCTTCTGCGCGGCGACGGCGGCCTTGTCGAAGATCGGGTGCTCGTACATCTCGGTGCGCAGCAGGGTCTCGGGCCGGGGCGGGCGCGGCGGGTTCAGGGTGACGAACAGGTCCGTGCCGGGCAGGCCCTGCAGCTTGTTCATCCAGTAGCTGACGCACAGGCCGTTATGGGTGCCCATATAGTTCCAGCTGGCCCAGGCCCGGCGACGCTTCGGCATCAGGCCGGGATCCGAATGCAGGATGGTCAGGTTGCGGCTGTAGCGGAAGGTGCCCAACAGGCGGCGTTCCTCGGCGGTCGGCTCGGCCAGCATGGCCAGGGCCTGATCGGCATGGGCGCCGATGACGATATGGTCGAACGTCTGTTCGTCGCCATGGATGTCCCGGACGACGACCCCGTCCGCCACGCGCCGGATCGATGTGACCTCGCGGTTCAGCCGGACCGCGTCGCCCAGCGCCTGCGCCAGCTTCTCCACATAGACCCGGCTGCCGCCGATGATGGTCCGCCACATCGGGCGGTTCAGGAACTGCAGCAGGCCGTGGTTGGTGCAGAACCGGACGAAGGCTTCGGCCGGATAGTCATTCAGGCTCTGGGCGGGCGAGGACCAGATGGCGGCGGCCATCGGCAGGAGGTGGTCATCCCGGAAAGCCGCGCCGAACTTCTGGGACTTCAGATACTCGCCCAGGCTGACGTTCGGATCGTCCATCGCCGCGATGTCGGCGGGCGCGCGGCGGTAGAAGCGCACCAGTTCGGCCAGCATCTTCCAGAAGCGCGGACGGAAGATGTTCCGGCGCTGGGCGAACAGGGCAGGGGCGGCGTATTCGAACTTCCCCTGTTCCAGCGACACGGCGAACGACATGTCCGTCTCGCGGGTCGGCACCTTCAGATGATCCAGCAGGGCGCAAAGGTTGGGGTAGGTGGCGCCGTTGAAGACGATGAAGCCCGTGTCCACCGCGACCTCGCCCTCGGGCAGGCGGGCGGTGACGGTGTTGGAATGCCCCCCCAGCCGCTGTTCGCGCTCGTACAGCGTCACCTCGTGATGGCTGTTCAGCAGCCAGGCGCAGGACAGGGCCGAGACCCCCGAACCGATCACGGCGATGCGCAGACGGCGGGACGGGTTTGAAGGGGCGGCGTTGGCGGTCAAGGACAGGGTCTCTGGCAGGACGGCCCGCAGGCCCGTTGTCCTTGTTACGTCATCCAACACATTCCGGATGACGGGTGATCCAACTGAAGGCACAAGACGTATGATGTTCCATGTACGGCTCCGTCACGACCTCGAGCCTTCCCTCCCTCCGCGCCGGCCGCGTGACGGACGGCGGTGAAGACTTCGACCGGCTGATCGTGGCGGTGGCGCAGGGGCGTGACCGCGAGGCCTTCGCGCGCCTGTTCGAACATTTCGCCCCGCGTCTGAAAGCCTGGCTGATCCGCGGCGGCGCTGCGGACGGGGCGGCGGAGGAGTTCGACCAGGAAGCCATGCTTACGGTCTGGCGCAAGGCGGACCTGTTCGACCCGCGTCTGGCCCGGGCCTCGACCTGGATTTTCACCATCGCCCGCAACCGGCGACTGGACGCGCTGCGCCGCGATGCGCGCGTGCCGTTGCTGGAGCTGGCCCCGCCGCCGATCGACCCGGAACGTCCCGACGACCTGCTGGAGGAGCGGCAGGACGCCGTCCGCATCCGTCAGGCCATGGCGGTGCTGACGCCTGAACAGGCCCAGGTCGTGCACCTGTCCTTCTTCCTCGACCAACCCCATTCCGCCATCGCCGACCGTCTCAGCCTGCCGCTGGGCACGGTTAAATCCCGCATTCGCAAGGCCATGCTGAAACTTCGTCTCACGCTCGAACAGGAGGGCGGTCGATGAACGCCCGTCCGTCCCCGTCTGAAGAACGCCTGCTGGCCTACGCCGCCGGCACGCTGAGCCCGCCCGAGGCGGTGGTCGTCTCGGCCTGCCTGGCCATGCGCCCGGACGCAGACGCCTGGGTCCGTCGCCTGCAGGGCGTCGGCGGCGTCATCCTGGATGATCTCGATCCCACGCCCCTGCAGCAGGATGCCCTGTCCCGCGCCATGGCCCGGATCGACGCCGACACCGGCGAGGTGACGGCGGAACCCCCGCTCAACGACATGCCGGAGCTGCCCGAGCCCCTGCGCCGCTATCCACTCGGTCGCTGGCGCAAGCTGGGCGGCGGCGTGGAGGTGCGCGACGTACACGCTCCGCGCGACGGCGACACGCGCGTGATCCTGCTGCGAATCCAGCCCGGTCAGGCCACGCCGCGACACACGCACGGGGGAGTTGAACTGACCTGCGTTATTTCAGGGGCGTATGCTGCAGGGAATCAGTCTTACTTCCCGGGCGACTTCGAGGAGGCGGATGAGGACACCCTGCATCAGCCGCATGTCATCTCGGACGAGCC